>DASVYZ010000550.1:0-3910 GCA_036391935.1 Burkholderiaceae bacterium
AGCCGTCGCCCGCCACAGATCCGTATTGTGATGCGCCACCCAGCCGCGTGCGCCGTAGCCCTTGCGCGCGGTGACGGCGCCTGTCACAGCCAGGTCCTCCACCATGCGCAACAGGGGTTCGACGCACTCGCCCAGGTTGGCCGATTCCGCCGGCCAATAGTTCATCTGCGTGTTGATATTGATCGTGTATTTGCCGCCCCAGGGTGGATTGGTGCCTTCGTTCCAAAGGCCTTGCAGGTTGGCCGGCTGGCCGCCGGGGCGAGAACTCGACAAAAGCAAATAGCGGCCATACTGCACGTACAATGCGGCCAACGCCGGGTCGGGACCATGCTCGGACTGCGCGATACGCTGATTTGTCGGTCTTGCATCCGCGGCATTGTGGCCGATGCGCAGCGACAGCCTCCGGAATAGCGCCTGATGCGCATGCACATGCGCGGCGCGCAGCCTTGCATACGGTTGGGCCGCAGCTGCTTCGCTTCGCATTCGAACTGCCGCGACCGGATCGCCGCCGACATCGGAAAAATTGATATAACTGGTGGCGGCGGCAAGCAACAAGGTGACTGTTCTGCAAGCCCGTACTTCGATGCGATCGCCCCGCACAGCGATTTCCCCATCGCCGAGAACTTTCACGCGCAACGCGTAACGCAGCGCCGCCGCCACGCCTGCTGCCTCGATATTGCGCCCCTCGATCAGCAAGGTGCCCGCGCCATCGGCGCCAATGGAAAGGCTTGGGGGCCGCTGGTCGGTGCGCATCGATTCCCGATAGTCCCAAGGCACGGTTGCGGCAACGGCAGCAGCGGCACTCTTGCCGCCGCTGTAATCCGCGGTTCCATAAACGGCTTCGCCAGGATGGCGGTAGCCGACATCGAAGTTCAATTCCCCTCCGGCGGCCGTCAGGCGCATCGCGATCACCTGGTCCGGCTCACTGGCAAAGACTTCGCGACGGTAGCGCGCGCGGCCATCGGTGAAGCGCGTGCCGGCGATGGCGGTGTCGAGATCGAGCCAGCGGCGGTAGCCGTCGGCGCGAGACAGTCCGTGGAAGTCGAGCAACAGGTCGCCGGCGGCGCCATAGGGCATCTGCGTCGGCGGCGTGCCGATCATCGACGATGAAATCAGGTCGGCGGCTTCCGCGAATTTGTTTTGGTCGATCAACGCGCGCACCTGCGGCAGCGATTCGAGCGAGCGCGGATTGTTGGGGTCGTAGGGGCCGCCGGCGAATAGAGTGTCCTCGTTCAGCTGGATGCGTTCCTGCGCGATCCGGCCGAAGCTCATGGCGCCCAAGCGGCCATTCCCGACCGGCAGCGCCTCCACCCACGGCCCCGCTGGCCGGTCATACCATAGCGACAGCGTCTCCTCCGCGCCGCGCGCGGCCACTTGCACACTGGCTCGCGCCAAACCGGGAAAGGCCATGGCAAGGCCCATCGACACCAGGAAATTGCGTCGCGTCGTCTTCATGTCTCATGGTGAAAAGTTCTTGTGACCGTCATTTTGGACGGGTCGTGCAGCCGCCTCAATTGCGATATTCACCAATTCGCCGACAATATTTCCCGGATGTCTGCGCAACGACCTTGACATATCGGCCGTCACAGAAGGCCAGCGCAATCATTCGTCAACCAGCTTGTTCTTGATCGCGTAATGCGTCAATTCGGCATTGTGCTTCAGCTTCATCTTTTGCAGCACGCGCGAGCGGTACATGCTGATGGTCTTGACCGACAGGCTCAAATCCGCCGCGATGTCGCCCACCGACTTGCCGGAGGCGATCATGGTCATGGTCTGGTATTCGCGATCCGACAGCGTTTCATGCAAGGGTACGTCGCGGTCTTCGCCGACCTGGTTGGCCAACTCCTGCGCCAGTGCGGCACTGACGTATTTCTTGCCTGACGCAACCAGCCGGATTGCCGTGACCAGATCCGCCGGCGCGCTCTGCTTGTTCATGTAGCCTGCGGCGCCGGCACGCAGCGAACGGATGGCATATTGCTCTTCGCGGTACATGGAGAGCATCAGCACCGGAATCCTGGGACACTCCTTGCGCAATTGCTTGAGTACCTCGATCCCGTTTCGGTCGGGCAGCGAGATATCGAGCAGGATGGCCTGGAAGCCGCCGCGCCGCGCCAGCTTGATGGCATCGAAACCGTTTTCGGCATTGCCGGCAACAATGATGTCGGGGCTGTCGGCCAGGATGTGTTTCAAGCCTTCGCGCACGATGGCGTGGTCGTCGGCGATAAGAATTTTGATGACGTCTTTTGTTGCCATGTTTCTTGTTTCGGGGCCAAGCTCAGGTTTTTCCCATGGGAAGTTCCACCACTGCGAGGGTACCATGCGGCGCTACGACGCGTATCGAAAATTCACCGCCCAGCTCTTCCGCGCGCTGCCGCATGCCCGCCAAACCCGTTCCTTCGCGCGCGCCATGCGGCCCCGGCCCGACGCCATCGTCCTCCACTTCCAAAACCAGCTTGCCCATTTCCTCGCGCAGGGCGACGCGAAGCCGGCGTGCCTGGGCATGCCGGCCGACATTGACCAGGCATTCGCGCAAGATGTAATACAAGGCTTGCGCCGTGGGAGAGCGCATATCGAAAGCGGTTTGCGCCAGATTGTGCGTGCATTGCACCCCGGACTGGCGCGAAAATCCGGCAATCTGCTGCGCCAATACCTGGTCGAGCAGCCCCGTCGGCGCACCGCAGGATTTATCGACGACCCCGTGCATGGAGTCGATGGCGCCGTCGACCAGTTTGTCGACGTAGGCCCACTGCTCGTGCAAATCCCCGTCCTGCGGGAGGCGGCGCCCCAGCACGGCCAGGGCCATCTTGATCGCCGCCAGATCGCCGCCCAGGGCATCGTGCACGTCGCGCGCCATGCGTTGCCGCTCTTGCGCGCGCGCCGCTTCCAGCTTGTCTTCCGCGCCGTCTTTGCTCATGCCGCGCTCGAGCGTTCCAGCGGTGCAGCACCGGGCGGCGTCCAATTGGCCACCCAGCCGGGCAGCTGTTCGGCGGCGATAGGCCGGCTCATAAAGTAGCCCTGCCCCTGGTCGCAGCCCATGCGCGCCAGCAGGTTCCACACCGCCTCGCTTTCCACACCTTCGGCCACGACGCGCAAGCCCATGTTGTGCCCGAGGTCGATGGTCGAACGCACGATCTTGGCATCGTCGGCGTCGCGCTCCATGTTCATGACGAAAGACTTGTCGATCTTGAGCTCATGCACCGGCAGGCGCTTGAGATAGGCCAGCGAAGAATAGCCCGTGCCGAAATCGTCGATCGACAATTCCACGCCCAGGGCATGCAAGCCTTCCAGCGTGGATTGTGCGCGCACCGGATCGTCCATGATGGAACTTTCGGTGATTTCAAGACAAAACGAGCTTGATTTGACGCCGTAACGATTCAGCACGTCGGAAAACTTGTGCGGCAAATCCTGATCCAGCAGATCGCGCGCGGAGAGGTTGACCGAAATCTTGGCCCGGATGCCGCGCGCGCTCAAGTCGCTGCACAGCATGGCCGATTGCTCGAGCATCCAGCGCGTCAGCACACGGATGAAGCCGGTTTTTTCGGAAAACGGAATGAAATAATCCGGAAAGATCATGCCCTTTTCCGGATGCTGCCAGCGTACCAGAGCCTCGAGACCGACGAATTCGCCTGAACCGAGCATCAGCTTGGGCTGGACGAACAGCTTGAACTCGCTGCGATCGAGCGCGCGGCGCAAATCGCTCAAGAGCGAGAGGCTTTCCTGGCTGGCTCGGTCCAGGCCGGGTTCATAGAGCACGGCTTCGTTCCCGGAGAGCTTGGCCTCGTACATCGCCACCTCGGCGCGCGAGAGCAGCGTCTCGGCGTCCGCGCCATGCGCCGGGAAACCGGAAATGCCGATCCCCGCCCCGAGGTCGACCGTTTGCTCTTCGAGGGAAATCGGCGTTTCCAGCGCC
>DASVYZ010000551.1:0-4439 GCA_036391935.1 Burkholderiaceae bacterium
CGGCCTGATCGAGCGCGCCCTCGCTGCCGACGACAAGCAGGCCATCGCCTGGTGCAATCTCGGCACGGCCTGGCAAGACCTCGGCGCGTCCGACCGGGCCTTGCCCGCCTTCGAACGCGCCATCGCACTCGACCCGAACTATGCGCTGGCGCACAACAACCGCGGCAATGCCTGCCGCAACCTCGGCTTGTTCGAAGAGGCGCTGGCCTGCTACGACACCGCGTTGCGCTGCAAGCCCGACCATGCCGACGCCGCCCTCAACCGCGGCACCGTATTGCAGCAACTCGGCCGGCACGATGCGGCCCTGGCCGCCTACGACGCCGCCCTGAAGCTGCGCCCCGATGCCGACGGCTGGAGCAACCGCGGCAGCGTGTTGTATGCGCTGGGCCGCCTTGAGGAAGCCTTGCAAAACATGGAGCGCGCGCTGCGGCTCGACGCCAGGCATGCCAGCGCCTGGTGCAACCGCGGCATGACGCTGCAAAAGCTCGAACGCCACAGCGAAGCGCTGGAGAGCTACGACAAGGCGTTGGAATTGCGCCCCAACCATGCCGAAGCCTGGCTCTATCGCGGCAACGTGCTGCGCCTGATGGAACACTTCAACGAAGCGGCCGCCTCCTATCGCCGGGCACGCGAACATGGCGCCGATGCCGAGCAATGCGCCTATTTCCTTGCCGCACTCGGTGAAGGCAAGGCGCCGCCCGCATCGCCTTCGGCCTACGTCAAGAACCTGTTCGACCGCTACGCCAGCCATTTCGACGAGCATCTGGTCGAGGTGCTGCATTACCGCACGCCGCAATTGTTGATGGATGCCTTGCGGCAGGCCGGCGTGCCGCGCGCAGGGGATTGCGCCGATCTCGGTTGCGGCACGGGCCTGGCCGGCGCCTTGTTGCGGCCGCACGTGAAGACCCTGCACGGCGTCGATTTGTCGCAAGCCATGCTGGACCGCGCGGCCGCGCGCGGCATCTACGACAGCCTCGATTGCGAAGACCTCGCAGCCTGGCTGTCGCGCCGCCCCGGCGCCTTCGACCTTGCCGTGGCCGCCGACGTGCTGGTCTACCTGGGCGATCTTGCACCCTTGATGCAGGTAGCGCGGCAAGCCTTGCGTGCCGGCGGCGCCTTTGCTTTTTCCGTTGAGCAGACGGAAGGAGCTGACTATGCCCTGCAACGTTCGCACCGTTATGCGCATTCGCGCGCCTATGTAGAACGTGTGGCGAGCGAAGCCGGGTTTTCCGTGAAGCATCTCGAACGCCGCGTGTTGCGCAAAGACGAGGGCGCCGAGGTCGGCGGCCTTTGTGCCGTGCTGACGCTTGCCCGCTGAGTGTAGCGCTCCGTTCAACCCGCAGCCGGCCGGGTTGACTCTTTCCATTTTTCTTTTTATAACTTAACCCCGGATTGTTCGCCGGCGCGTTTCACTGTTCATCCCCTCACTTGACGGATACGGCATGCGTATTTCCCTCGGCAGTATCATTGCGGCAGCAAAGTACCTTGGATTGACGATCGGTTTATGGACGGCCGCGCTTGCCGTTTCGGCGGCCCCGGCAACGGTCGACTTTGGCCCGGTGGCGACACATCGTGAAGCCAGGCAAATCTGGCTGCGTTTTTCCGATGACATCGTTGCCCTGGGCGACGACAAGGCGCCCGACGCGGCCGACATCGCTTGCCAAGGGACCGCGGAAGCGCCCAAGGGCCATTGGCTCGACGGCAGGCGCTGGGTCGCGGAGTTCGCCCAGCCGCTGGGCGACGGCATTGCCTGCGAGGTCAAGCCGCGCGCCTTGAGGACGCAGAAGGGCGAGAGCGTGGCCGCCGCGGCGCCCTGGCGTTTCGATACCGGCGGGCCGCGCCTGCGCTATGTGTTCCAATCGGGCGCGCTGGGCTTGGCCAAGGAGGAACCGGTCCTGGCATTCCTGCCGAGCGCGCCGCTCGATCCGGCCAGCCTGCAATACCTCAGCTGCACCGTAAATCGACAGAGCATGCCCGTCACCGTGTTGGGCGGCGCCGAGCGCGATGCGGCCCTCAAGCGCATCGTGCCATACCTCGGCAATGGCAAGGACGCGGAAAAATGGATGGCCTTGCGCTGCGGCAATACGCCCTGGCCGGCCGACGCCGAAGTGGAGATGGTTACCGGCGCCCGCCTGGCATCGGCGGCGCATGTGGCCAATCAGAAGGACGAAAGTGACAAATTCTCGGTGCGGCCGGTATTCGCGGCGCGCTTCAGTTGCCTGCGCCTGTTGTCCACCGAGGGCTGCGAACCGCGCCTGTGGCAACAACAGCAGTGGTACGGCCCCAACGAGTCGGGAAGCTATCGCCTGCAATTTACCGAAGCCATCTCCTGGGATACGGCGGGCAAGATCAGGCTGATCGACGGCAAGGGGCGGGCGCATGCACCGGAACTGACCTACCACCGGGATCAACTGCAGACGGTGACGTTCGAGGGCGGGTTTGCCGAAGGTGAAAAACTGACGCTGCAATTGCCTGCCGATCTGCTCGATGTCGACGGCCGCCCGCTTGCCAACCGCGCAGCCTTGGGCCAGCCGGTCCCGACCGCGCGGCTGCCGGCCTATGTGGGCATGCCGCAGCGCACCGGCATTTTGCCGTGGACGCCGGGCAAGAGCGCGTCCTGGCCCGTGGCAACGCGTGGCCTCGAAGCGCAAGTGCCGGCCGCGGCCTGGCATTTTTCCGGCGGCAGCAGCGATGACGCGACACTGCTCAAACTTTATTCCGCCGGCTCCGCGCCGATCGAAGACCTGAAGGGCTTGTCGGGCCGGAGCGACACGCCCTATGCGGCCAGCTTGCGCCTGCTCGATAAACTGGGAGGTCATGTACCGGCGCAGGAGAGCCGACAGTTGCATCCCGTGCGGCAAAGCATCGATTTCACGCCGCTCCCGCTCGAAGGTTACGGCTTGTGGCTGGTCGAAGCGGACAGCCCGGCTTACCGCGGTTTCATCGCGCAACAGCGCGCCCAACTGGCACAGGATTCGCCCAATTGGCCCTACTTGCCGCAGCAATGGGCCGACAGCCGCTACGCCGTGGTGCAAGTGACCAATCTGCGCGCCGAGGTGCTCGATTCGGCCAAGGACGATTCATTGATCTGGGTTACCGCCATCGATAGCGGCGAGCCTGTGGCCGGTGCGCAAGTCGACCTCTGGAGCGGCGATCGCGACGTCTATACCAAGCTTGCCTCCCTGGTCAGCGATGCCGAGGGGCGCGTCGTCGTGCCGGCCTCGCTGCATTGGAACGTCGCGGGCGGCAAAACACCGATGCTGCTCGTGCGCCATGGAGCAGACATGCTGCTCTCCACCGTGCAGAGGAACTGGGCACGGCCGGATGCACCGCTCATCCACAGCCTGCTCGACCGCGTGCTGCTGCGCCCCGGCGAAACCGTGTCGCTGCAGCACCTGGTGCGGCAGCAGACGCGGCACGGTTTCATCGTGCCGCACATGGACGACCAGTGGAAGCTGGAAATCTATGAAGGCCGGGGCTATGGCGGCGGCAAGCCGGTATATGAGCAGGACCTGACTTGGTCCGACTTCGGCAGTGCCGAGAGCAGCTGGAAAATACCGGCGACGGCCAGGCTCGGCAACTACAGTTATCGATTGGTGCACAAGGGCGCGCCATTCAGTTACGACCAGGAGCAAGGCAGTTTCCAGGTCGAGGAATTCCGTACTCCTTCGTTCGATGCCGATCTGCGGGGCAAGACGGTATGGAACGGCGATACCCAAACCGTGGAGCTGCAGAGCAAGGTTTCCTATTTTGCCGGCGGTGCCGCGGCCGGGCAGGAAATCGGCATCAAGGGCAGCTATCAAATCGGCGTGCGCGCACCGGTATCGGACTATATCTTTTACGAACCGGATCCCAGTGCCCAGCCGCCCAAGTTCGACGACATCAAGCTGACGCTTGACGAAGCAGGCCATGCCACGGCGCGCATCGCGGCGCCGGCCTTCGCTCTGCCCTTGCGCCTGGAAACCGAGATGTCGTTTGCCGATCCGAACGGTGAAATCCAGAGCGAGCAGGCCAACCTCGCCGTCTGGCCGCAACGGCACAAGCTCGGCATGGCCCTGGCGCGCGAGGGAAAAGGCGGCGGCATCAAGGCCAGGCTGATCGCGCTCGATGAGCGCGACCAGCCGCTGGCGGGCCTTGCCCTGACCGTGGATCTGATCGGCGCCAAGGGCACTTCCAAGCGCGCCTGCGTGGTCAAGACCGATGCCGCCGGCAAGGCCGAGTGCCATCTGGGAGACGGCCAGGCCGAACTGAACGATACGTCGGCTGCCGTCAAGGCCGAGGGCGCTTCCGGTGTCGCACTCAAGATTGCCACGCACTTGCCCTGGTACCAGCCGCCCGAGACGCGCAAGCACGAAGTGCTGGAATGGGAACAGACGCGGCCCTTGATCGGCCCGGCGCTGCCGCTGCACGTGCATTCCCCGTTCCTGCCGGCCTCCTTG
>DASVYZ010000552.1:0-5129 GCA_036391935.1 Burkholderiaceae bacterium
TGGTCAGGTTGAGCCTGTCGCTCACGTGCCAAATGGCGTCGCCATACAGCGCATAGGATTTGTAGGAACCCTTGTTGATCATGCTTTCCTGCCAGCTGTTGCCGAACAGGTCGACGGGTAGGCCGAACTGGCTGGCTGCGCCTTGCAGCGTGCTGTAGAGCGGCAGGCCGGCGACGTTGTTGAACAAGGTATCGAGCGTGTCGGTATAAGTATCGATCCGGCTGGTCTGGTGCGCGGTTTCCGCGAACAGGCTCGCGCCGGCCAGCCAATCGACCAGGTCGTTCTTGCCCGAGAGCTTGAATTCCTGCTGCCAGGTGCCGTTGCTTTCGATGTTGTTGGTGTCCAGATAGGTGGTGATGCTGTTGGTGCCGGTGTTGCCTTCCAGGTTGCCCGAGGTGAAGTGGCGATAGGCGGTGGTCGAGTTGAAGGTGGCCCACGACAATGGATGTTCCACGCGCAGCGTTACGCCGTCGTAGACGCGGGTTTCCATGTCGCCGGCGACATCGTTGCGCACCGGCACGTTCAAGGGATTCAGGTAGGTAGCCGGGTTGGCCGGGACCGTGGGCACGGCGACGATGCCGATCGCCGGCAGCGCGTTCTGGTCCAGGCTTTCGTGTTCCCAGGAGAGCAGGACCTTGGTCTGGCCAGGAGCGTTCCAGCGCAGCGTGGCGCGCGAGCCCCAGTCCCCGGTGGAATTGAGGCGTTCTCCGGTGGCGGCGTCGGTGAGCCAGCCGCGCGCCTTGTTGTCGACAAAGGTGAAACGCAGCGCCATGTCGTCGTTCAGCGGCAGGTTGAGCAAGCTGTCCAGATAGCGCTCCCCGTATTGTCCGAGCCGCAGATGCGCGTCGGCCTCGACATCCTCGCCCGGTTCCTTGGTGACGATGGAAATCGCGCCGGCGGCACTGTTGCGGCCGAACAGCGTACCTTGTGGGCCTTTGAGCACTTCGATGCGCTGCACGTCGTTGAAATTCATCAGCGCGCCGCCGGTCTTGCCGGTGTAGACGCCGTCGACATAGATGCCGACCGGGGCGTCGGTGCCGATGCCGAAGTCCGTCGCGCCGAGGCCCCGCAAGGTGTAGTTGGGCTGGGTCGGCTGGTCGGCCTCGACCACCAGGCCGGGGATATAGCCGTTCAGGTCGCCCATGCTGGTGGCCGCCAGCTTGTCGATCTGCTCCGCGTTGACCAGCTGCATGGCGATGGGCACGGCCTGCGCCTGCTGGCTGCGCGATTGTGCGGTAACGGTGACGACGCCGATCGCGGCCGCGTCGCTGGACGAACTTGCCGAATTTGCCGAATCGGCCTGGGCCGCCGGCGCATCGGCGGCGACAGCGTGATCCAGCAGGGCGCTCATGGCGAACGCGCCGCCGATGCATGCCTTCGATATGCTCAACACCATTTGTTTTTTTGCAAATTTCATATGTCTCTCCTATGGAAGCTGTCGTTGTTGTCGAATTTCTTTCTTGTGATTCAAACGCTTTGCTGCAGCACCGGCCAGCGCGCCGCTATCCTGCCGCCGCGAAACGCGACGAGATCGCCGAATTGCAGCAAGACCGCTTCGCTTTGCGTCGGACGCAGGAAAATGAAGTCGTCGACTCCCAGCGTCACCGCGTTCGAGGCCATATAGCCTTGCTGATTCGAGCTCAGATACATGTCGCTTGGCATCACGCCGGGCGGCGCCTCGACATCTGCAAGCCAGTTGCCGCCGTAGGCGAAGATCATTTGCTCCCGGTTCGGGTCCCAGGCGCGTATCGCCGGCGCGCTCCATTCGAGCGCAGGCACGCGGCCGCCGGGCAGGCGCTTGAGCACGGGGGAGGCGATGTAGGCCGCCGGCTCGAATTCGGCCAGCGTGGCAATGTCGTAATGCCTGGGCTTCACCAGGCAGCTTCCGGCGGAGAGGTCGTTGAGCAGGGCGTCGCCCTCATAGTTCCTGAACGTGGGGCTGCCCGCGCCGTTCAGGCAAAGCGGTGCGCTGGCGGGTGTCGCGAGGGCCGGAAACTCGCTGCGCAGCAATGCGACGCATTCCGCATAGCGTTGCTTGACCTTCGGCATTTCGCGCCGCGCCAGAAAACCGTGCAAGCCCATCAGATGGGCGTCATAGCCCATGAAGCCGGCAAACTCCAGGCTCGCGCCATCAGCGGCGATGGTGCGTAGCGCGGCACGCAGGGCTTCCGGCGAATCGAAGCCGCCGCGGTGCAGGCCGACGTCGATTTCCAGATTGATGCGCATCTTCACGCCGAGCGAGTGCGCCAGGCTGCGGTATTGGTCGAGCCGGGCGGAAGAATCGATCAGCCACTGCAATTGGCGCGCGGGTTGAAACGGACCGCGGTGCCGCTCATAAAACAACCGCGCACCGGCCACCGGCAAGGGCTTGCCGAGCAATATGTCCGCATCGGGATGCGTCTCGGCGATGGCGGAAAGGAAGGGCCGGTGGAACACCATGAAAGACTTGCTGGCGCTGCGGCGGGCCACGTAGTCGATCAATTCCGGGCTCGGCAGCGATTTGACCACGATACGGTAAGTCTTGGCCGGCGCGATCGAGGTCGAATGCACGACGCGGTCGATATTGCGGTCCAGCCGGTCCAGGTCGATCAAGAGTACGGGACGGTCGATACCGGCCTCGCGCAGCATGCCGTTCAACCTGGCGAAGTAGGCGGGATAGGGGCCGCCGAGGTCGGACGGCTTCATGACGGCGGCTGCGCCTGCCGCTGCTGCGGCGCAGCCGATGAGCATCGTGCGGCGGCTAACCATGCTTATGTCCTCCCCGGGCCGAAAATGGTTTGCAAATGGCGGTTCATCATCCGGCCGTCAGGATCTAGCTGCTGACGCACGTCCTGGAAGTCCTTCCAGCGCGGGTACAGGCGCCCCAGCCGCGCGGCATCGAGCGTATGGATCTTGCCCCAGTGCGGACGCCCCCCGTATTTCCAGAAGATCGGTTCGATCTCGGCGAAATAAGGCCGGTGGTCGATCGAGCCGAATTGATGGACCGAGATGGCGCATCCGTCGCGCCCGTAGAACGGCGACAGCCAGATGTCGTCCTGCTTGATGAAGCGGCATTCGAGCGGAAAGCAGACCGGTATGCGCTTGGACTTGATGGTGTCGAGAATTTCCCTTATGCAGGCGACGCCGGACTCGGCCGGTACCGTGTATTCCATTTCGCGAAAGCGCACCGTCCGCACGTGCGGGAACACTTCATAAGACAAGCCGGTCCTGATTTCGCTGGCGGCCGATCCCAGCGCCGCCTCCAGCAGGGCTTCATAGGCGGTATCGCCGATGGCGGGGATCCAGCCGACCGTGTCGTACACCGTTTGCAGGGTGTGTACCGCTTCCGGGTTCTCGCTGCCGTTCGCTTGTTCCGTCCCGGAGGCGACGTCGGTCGCCACGGTAGCACTGAGCGTGCAATGCGGCAGCGGAAGAAACTCGAAATGCCTGTGCTGGCGGCAGCGCCGTTCGATGTCGTCCAGGATGTCGTTGGTCTTTTCCACCCGGTTGACCTCGACCAGGCGTACCGGCTTGACGTTCTGCAAGGTGATGCGCGATACGATGCCGAGTGCGCCGACAGACACGCGCGCGGCCTGGAAGATGTCGGGGTTTTTTGCGGCACTGCACTCGATGAGATCGCCCGAGGGCGTGGCCAGGGTCATCGCCGTCACGTAGGAGGGCATCGAGCCGAAGGTCTTGCCCGTGGCATGCGCGCCGTTGACGATTGCGCCTCCCATGGCCAGGTAATCCATGTCGGGCTGGTTGGGCAGGGCTTGCCCTATGCTGTCGAGCATCGGCCCCAGATTGTGCATGCGCGTCCCGGCCCAGATTTGCGCGCGCAGGCTTGTCTCGTCATGGTCGATCAAGCCGGCAAGCAGGTCGGTCGAGACCAGGATGTCGTCGGTCGGCACGCAGCCGCTGAACGAATGGCCGGCGCCGACGGCGCGCACCACGCCGCGCGCACGCTTGAGGGCGGCAACCAGTTCATCCTCGCTGGCCGGCGCCACACGCTGCTGTGGGAAGCAATACTGGTTGCCGGCCCAATTGAACCAGGGAAGCGGTCCGCCGGGCCGATACTCGACCGGCGCCTGCGGCACGCCATCGCGGCGCCAAAAACGGCCGGCGATGCCGCCGGCGGCGAGCGCGGCGGCCGCCAGCAAGACATGGCGGCGCTTCATGGCTTGCCCCCTGCCGGCGTCTGTGGCGTGCCGGCATGGCTGGTGCGGCCGCTTATGTAGTCGATCAGCGCAAGCAAGTCTTCCGTGCTGCAGGCGCTGCAATAACCGAGCGGCGGCATGCCGCGGTAGCCTTCGACCACGTGTTTCAACATCGAGCCGTCCTTCTCGGCGTTGCGCCGTTTCCATTGCTCCGCATCGCCGATGAGTGGCACGCCGATTCCCGGACGCGCATGGCATTGCAGGCAGTTGTTCGCCAGCAGGGCGGCCTGGCGCTCGCTCAAACCGGCCCCCAGGATGGGCTGGGAACAGAAAGCGAGCAGCGCCAGCGCGAACGTCCGCAGTCCGCGCGCGCGGGTTCTTGCCATCTCCTTTTCCATGGTCGTGTTCATCAATTGGCGCGCCTGTGCCCAAGCCAGCTTTGATAGTGGTCGCGCAAGGTCTCCACGATGGGGCGGTAGACGATGCCCAACTCATCGACGCTGCGCCGGTTATTGACCGCGAAGCGGATGCCCAGGTGCTTGCGCATGTAGTCCTGGCTCAGGCCGAAGAACGGTCCGATGGCCCGCACCAGTGCGTTCGGGATCTGGTGTCGCGGCATCAGATAAGGACGCTCGTGGAAGTGGCGCAGTATTCTCGATATGTCGACGAAGGACATCATGCGGTCGGCGGCGAGAATGTAGCGGCCGGTGGCGTTCGGACTGTCGGCCGCGCGCAGGTGCGCGCTCGCCACTTCCCTGACATCGACCGTGGTTAAAGCAAGATCGGGCATGCCGTAGAAGAAGTAGCCTTTCAGCATTTCGTCGAGCAGGAACAGGCTGCCCGAATCCGATGCCGCCGAATGCGCGGGCCCCAGGATCATGCCGGGATTGATTGTGACCAGTTTCCACCTGGTCTGGGCCTTGCTCATGCGCCAGGCTTCCTTTTCCGCCTCGACCTTCGCGTAATGGTAGGGATTGTTATCCAGGGTGCTGC
>DASVYZ010000553.1:0-1989 GCA_036391935.1 Burkholderiaceae bacterium
AGGCATTTTGAAATCCGGGGAAGCAAGGCGATCCGCCTTGCTTTCTTTTGAACCTCTGCGAGGCATTCATGACCACCCCAAATTCCAATTCGCCGCCAGGCAGCGTGGAAAACATCGACACCGGCCCCTTGTCCTGGGTCATGGTCGAAATCCGCGAATCCCTGAACCGCTCCCGCGCGGCCTTGCAGGAAGCATTGACGCAGGATGCCGAAACGCAACCCACGACGCTGCGCCATGCCAAGAGTTTCCTGCATCAGGCGCACGGCGCGCTGCAGATCGTCGACGTCGACGGCGTGGCCATCATTACCGAAACGGTCGAAGACCTGTTCGATCGCATCGAAGCGGGGCACCTTGCCTTCACCGCAGCCGTGGCCGAAGCGGTTTCCAATGCTTATCAGGCGCTGCTTGAATACCTGGAAGAATTGCTTTCCGGGGTGCCGCATCAGCCGGTAAGGCTGTTTCCTTACTATCGCACGCTGCTCGAAGCGCGCGGGGCCGAACGGATCCACCCGGCCGACCTATTCTTCCCCAATCTGTCGATCCGTCCGCAATTGCCGCCGCTGCCGGATCATGCGGGTACACATGCCACCGACTATGCGGGCTTGCGCAAGCGCTTTGAGCGCGCGCTGCTGCCGTTCATCAAGGCGATCGATGCCGCCGCCGTGATGTCGTCCGCCGCCGTCATGCGCGATCTGATTGCCGAAGTCGAACGTGCGCAGGGCAACCAGCAATCGCGCGTGTTCTGGTGGGTGCTGCACGGCTTTGCCGAAGCGGTGGCTGCCGGGCAGGTGAAGAACGAACTCTACGTCAAGCAATTGTTCGCCCGCATCAACCTGCAGATTCGCCGCTTGTCCGAAGGGTCGGGCAGCATCGCCGAACGCCTGTTGCGCGACGCCTTGTTCTTCGTGGCTCGTGCCGAGAATCCGACGCCGCTGGTGCGGCAGATCCGCCACGCCTACCAGCTCGATGGCGCGGTGCCGGTCGATTACGAAAAGAAGCGCTACGGCCAGATTGATACCGAAGCCCTGGCCGTGGCCAAGGATCGCCTGTCACACGCCAAGAATGCCTGGAACCGCATCGCAGGCGGCGACGGCAGCGTGGTCTCGGTGTTCGAATCCGAACTCGGCACGCTGATCGATGCCGGCAGCAAGCTCAATTCGCCGCCGCTATTGAAGCTGTTGCGCGAACTGGGCGGCATCGCGCGCCATTCGCTGCACGGCCGCGCGGCCGAGGCGTTGGCGCTGGAAATGGCCACGGCGCTGCTGTTCGTCGAAAATGCGTTGAACCACATCAGCCATCTCCCGGACAACTTCTCCGAGCGCGCCGATGCCATGACGGCGCGCCTGTTGAGCGTAGTCTCGGGCGAGCAGCCGACCGAAACCGCCGAATGGCTCGACGATATGTCGCGCGAGGCGCAGCAGCGCCAGACCATGCAGGTCTTGACCGGCGAGCTGCAGACCAGCCTGCGCCAGGTCGAAAAATCGCTCGACGAATTCTTCAACGATCCGACGCAGCGCGGCGGCCTGGCCCAGATCGAAACCACGCTGCACCAGATCGGCGGTGCACTGGCGATCCTGGACCAGGAAGACGCGGTGGCGGCGATCAAGCATACGCAACAGGCGGTGCGGCGCTTCGCCGAAGCCGATCCTGAGGCGGCGCCCGACGTGGCGCAATTCCAGCATGTGGCGCGCAACGTCGGCGCCTTGAGCTTCTTCATCGAAACCTTGCAGCTGAATTCCGAAGGTGTGAAGAAGCGTTTCTCGTTCGACCAGGATACCGGCGTATTCCACGCCAATCTGCTCGAAAAAAACTCGGCTGCGCGGATTGATGTAGAAGTTGAAGGCGAATCGGTATCCGCGCCTGCCGTAGAACAAACCGATTCGACCATCCCACATGCGGCAGTGTCCGAATTGCCGACGGTAGAGGATGAATTGCTCAAGCACCAGCAGCACACGGCCGAACTTGCCAAGTCGCTGACCGTCGAGCCGC
>DASVYZ010000554.1:0-1713 GCA_036391935.1 Burkholderiaceae bacterium
AACATTTATGCATATTGTGAAATCGGGTTTATGTTCTTGCCTACAATTCCCGAAACGTTTTCACAGTTATCCGAGGGAGAGTAAGATGAAACGATTGATCTTGGTCGCCGGTCTGAGCGCGCTGCTCGCAGGATGCGGCGGCGGTTCCGGCGATACCGCCACCGGCCCGGCCCCCGTGCAGCAGCGGCAGAAGGTGCAAACAGTGCCGCATTTGACCGCCACCGATATCAAGGCCAAGCGGCTCTCCATGGCGCCGCGCCGTAACGCCAAGCAACAGGCAGCCGACTATGAAGGAGTGGTGCAGTCGCTCTACATCGCTTATTTCGGCAGGCCGGCCGACCCCAACGGCCTGGCGAATTTCGAAGCCGATCTGCTGGCCGACGGTGCGCCGGCCGATGTGCAGGGGCTGCTCGATGTCTACGCGACCGATGCCAACGTCCAGAGCCTGATCGATGCGTTCGGCACCAGTGCGGAATCGCAGCGGCTTTATGGCAATGGCGATGCCTCGGCTTTCGTCACCCAGGTGTTCGCCAATCTGCTCGATCGCCAGCCCCAACCGGCAGGCCTGGATTTTTGGTCTAACCAGATTGCCTTGGGCAACGTGACCCAGGGCGCGGCCGCGCTCAATATCATGGCCGGCGCCTTGGCCAATACGTCGGCGCAGGGCCTGCTCGACGCGCAGTTGATCAACAACCGTATCGCCGCGTCGGAATATTTTACGGCCGAACTGACGAACCTCAGCGATACCTATGCCTATGCGGGGAGTAATGCGGCAGCCACGGCGCGCAGCGCCCTGGCCACGGTCAATGCCGCCACCGATGCCACCACCTACGAAACAACACTCAATGGCGCGATCGATACCCTTGTAGCGGACATGCCGCCCAACGGCACGACTTCGGACTATGTCGCAACCGACGGTTTCTTCACCTGGACCGGCAGTGAAAACGGCACCATCGTATTCGACTACCAGAGCGCCCAGTTTGCGGTCGATGTCGACAGCGGTACTGTGGTCGATCTCGCGAGCAACCAGCAACTGAACGGCTTGGTCGTCGATGCCAGCGCCCAACTGGTGTACAACGGCACCGTGATCGGCGATCTGATCCTCGTGCCCGCCGCGGACGGGGGGCAGGTGTCCCAGTTCAGCTATACCTTGAACGGCCAGAACGGCATCGCCCTGATCACGGTTGCGAACGGCGCTTACACTGTTACCTGCGGCAATTGTGGCGGTTGAAGAAAGCCGGCGCTCCGCCCATTTCGCTAATCGCCGCCCATAAGTGCGCGTGCTTCGGAGCTTCTCTCCCGTTCGCGGGAGAGAAGAGTTTATAGATGCCGACAGATATCTGTAAGGACCAATCCATGCCGGGGCGCCGCCCTTCCACGCAATTCAAGGCTCGGCACTCATCTTCTTCATCACCTTGCCGTCAGCACCGATCACTTCCACCACCGCTTCGCCGTTGTCGGCAACCGCCAGGCGCAGCCTCGGCTTGCCCCTGGCGTCTTTCAGCACCAGCGTCGCCTGACGATCCGTGGTGGTGCCGAGATAGATGCGGTTTTGCAGCAGCTTGCCGTCCTCCCGGAGTTTTTGATAGTAAGCGTCGCGCTCTTGCGGCGTCATGGCTTTGGCCATATCGACATAGCGGTGGGCATCGGCGATCGAGCTGAAATCGGGGTCGGGCGCGTCGTTGATGCGCACCGATGAAGTCGAATCGGCGC
>DASVYZ010000555.1:0-1756 GCA_036391935.1 Burkholderiaceae bacterium
AAAGGGCGCCGCGCGTTGTTGCAAGGGGGCGGCCATCCGACGCTTGCAGTGGCTCGCACTGCGGCGCGTCTTGCGCCTAGCGCTGCATCCCTTTTGACGCGAACGCGCCCCCTGGCGGAGTTCATAACAGGCTCTAGGCAATCCGACAGTCGATCCCTATTGCCCGCACCTGTCAACTTTGACAGGTGCGGCGGATTTCCCATCGGCGCAAGGCAGGAGATGCCCATTCCTCATGACAAGTTCCAGCCGATGTTTCTCAAATAGCCCCGATCCTTATTTTGATCAGTTTGATGTGCAATGCACCATGTGCCGGAGTTGTGCCACCTGTCAATTTTGACAGATTGTATTGCCTAAAGGGCCATGCCAATATGGCTCCGCTCTTCAAACAACAATAAACAACAAGCCTGTTTTGCGGCAGCGATTTGGCGACGATCCGGCGACGATCTGGCGACGCCGCACCGGCCCGATGCCATACGCCTGTTGCCGTCGCGTTTGGCGTCGCGTTCGTCTTTATTTATCCGATTTTCTCAAGAGGGAGACAGATCCAATGAAATCCGACCAAGAGTTGTCGCAGTTGCGCGTGGACATCGAAAAATTGAGCGCAACCGTCGATCGTTTGCACGAGTCGGCACAGTGCCCGGTCAATCATCCGGCGCAGCTTTGCCATTGCCCGGTGGAGAAATGCGCGGTTTCCCGGTGCGCCGTTTCCCCCACCTGGCCGTATATTCCCGACTACAGCATCCCACTGCTTGCGCCCGGCGGGGGCGACCGCAAGCCGTCGGAATTGAAGGCGCTCGGACCCTTGGCCGGCTTGATCGGCACCTGGGTCAGCGGGCCAACGGGCTACAACGTGATGCCGCTGCCCCAGGCGACCGCGCCCAACGGCTTCATCCTGAAGAACCTCTCGTATTTCGAGGTGATGACTTTCAGCGCGATCCAGGGCAAGGTAGCCAATCGCGGCGGGCTCGAAGAACAGGACAGCTATACGCTGTTCTACGAGCAGCGCGTGTTTTTCGCCGACGGACCGCAGGCCAATACCCTGGTGCACGCCGAGAACGGCGCCTGGCTGAACCTGGCGACGGCTCCGCAGGGCCAGGGGCCGTTGGACGGTCCGCCCGACATCCCCAGCCCGCCGGCGCCGAATCCGATTCCGCCGCAGAATCCGGCACAGCAGATCGTCAAACAGGTGTCGGTGCCGCACGGGAATTCGATTCTCGCCATCGGCTCCTACAAGCAGTTCAACAGCGCACCCGTCATCCCCAATGTCAGCACGCTGCCGATCGATGCGCCGGAGGCGTTCGACGCGCCTTACGGCACGAACATGCCGAGCAACCCGAACATCAATCCCAACTTCGTGCTGCAAGAGGCATTGACAGGTCTGGCCGGGCACGGCTTGCATGTGGCCAGCACGATCGAATTCGGCGTCGATAGCGCCAATAGCGGCGGCGTGCACAATATTCCCTTCGAAATGGCACATGCCAGCGTGCCGCGCTATGCCAGCACGGTCTGGCTCGAGACGCTGTCGAACGGGCAGCTGATGCTGCAGTATTCGCAAAACATCAGTCTCAAGATCCCGCTGGCGGCGGGTACCTTCCTGTTCCCGCACATTACCGCCAACACCTTGACCAAGGTCGCATAACACCTTTGCTGTAATGGCGCCGACGGTTCGGCATCTTGCTTGCGCAAGGTGCCGGCTGCGGTGCCGCTCGGGTTTTCCCGGATCGCCAAGCCGGGGAAGTCCAATCAAAAACCGTTG
>DASVYZ010000556.1:0-1935 GCA_036391935.1 Burkholderiaceae bacterium
GCGTCCGGCCCATCCAATGGGCATGCACGTAAAGCGCCAGACCGGTGGCAATGACCAGGCCAAGGAGCAGGTGCTGCAAAGACAGACGCTTCATCCGTAGTTGTCCCCCACCAAAACCGGTGTGATGGCAAGTGCGCCCGGCGCGTTTGGGCGCTTTGCGTTCCGTCACTCGGTGCGATATTACGCTCTGCCTTGGGTCCAGGCAATTTTGTTGTTGCTCAAATCGACGGGAAATTGCCGGGCTGGCACCAGGCGCGCCCACGCTTCTCCGCATTGTCTCAATCGGCGCCTCAATTCGACTTGGGCATGATCCAGAAGAACTCGCCTTCGCTATCGTGCAACAGCACCTGGCTGTCGCCGCCGGCGCCGGAGAACCGTTTGCGCAGATCGCGCGCACCCAGGGTTTCGAGACGGCCTTGCTCCGGCGCGAGGTTCATGGCGCGGATCACGGTTTCGCCGGTGATGTCGGCGATCTGGCAGCTGACCTCGCCCGAGGCTTCGGCGAGCAATTGCTCGGCATGCTCTACCTGGCGGGCGCAGTCCGCGTGCATGCTGCTGGCGCCCTGCAGGTCTTCGTTCAGATGCCGGATGCGGCGCAGTTGCGGCGCGATGCGGGTTTGCACGCGGTCCCAGTTCTGCGACTGTTCCGCCGTCATGTTCACCGCCTTGGCCTTGACCTTGGCGTTCAGGACCAGGTAGCTCTTCATTTCAGGTTGCTCGGTGATCTGTTCGAGCTCGGCGCGCTTGGCGCGGATCACGTCTTCCCACAGCGATTGCTGGATGCGCGCCTCCTCCAGCCGTTTGGCCAGCGCCCGCACATCCGGCACCAGCAGGGTGATGGTGGTCTCGATGTCGTGCCGCGTGGTGGCATGCACCAGCTCTATTTTTTGTCCCACGATGGCGCAGGCTTCCGCGCTTTCGATGCTGATTTCGCGCGCCAGGATTTCGCAGTGCACCGCTTGCGTGACGTGCACGCGCGCTGCGGCAATGCGGCAATTCTCGGCATAGTGCAGCCGCACTTCGCCTTCCGGCGCTTCGAGCACGGCGCGCGAAGCCTTGCCGTCGATGACGATGGTACCGCCCGGATCGCGCACGGAACCGCCGACCAGGTTGCGCCGGATCAGCACGTTGCCGCCGCGCGAGACGATATCGCCGAACACGTCGGCCATATAAGTCATGTGCTTGCCTTCGACCGATGCCTTTTCCTGCACCACGCCATGCTCTTCGTAGTGATCGCCCGGCAGCACCAGGTTGCCCGTGGTGCGCAGGCTGACGCCTTCCTTGTTGACGATCTTTTCCGAGATGGTGACGATGCGCGATGTAGGGTCGACTTGCACGAAGCCGCTGATGTCGGCGACCAGGATTTCGCCTTCCACGGTATTGTCGATGCGCGTGCCCAGGCCGGCCATGGCGCGCAGGTCGATATCCTGGGGCGGTTCCGGCACGAGTTCGGCGCCGCTCAAATCGCGCCCCGGCTTGCCGGCCACGGGCGGAATCTTCTTGATCAGGCGCGTATTCTTGTCGACATGGGGAAAACGGTTCTGGAATTGCAGCAGGTCGACCCGGCCGTCGGGCAGGATCTTGGGCGCATTGCTGCGGTGTAGCGTATCGACCAGTTCCTGCGCCCGCGCATCGCGCCCCGGTACCGGCAGCAGCATGTGGGCGAATTCGACTTCCTCGTTTTCCGGTGTGCGCAACTGGCGCTTAATCAGCGGGATATCGAAGCCGTAGCGCACATTGTGGCGCCACATGGCGGCGACGAATTCGTCGGCATTCAACTGGGGCTGGGCCGGGATTTTCCAACCCTGCGCCGGCTTGGGCCCGTCCTCGTATGCTTCGCTGCCGGGGATGGGACGAAACACATAGGTGGCGGCCGTCTCGTCCTCGGTCAGCAGAGGGGCGCCATAGTACATGCGGCGCTCGTGGGGGAAGGGC
>DASVYZ010000557.1:0-2408 GCA_036391935.1 Burkholderiaceae bacterium
AGAATTCTCCAATTTTGGCCTGCAGTCAGCGAGCCCGGTTACGATCGATTCTACGTCGCTTGCCGATCAACCACTCGAGCTCGGCTCCGGCCGCCCGGACCTTGGTGCGTCTCCGGGCGTGCGCACTGCGGCCTCTGAAGCGGCACTTGGCGCTGCGCGGCCCGCCACGGCTACACCCAGCAACAAGTCGAGTTTCATCGCCGCAGCCCGGAGGGCCGCTCAGGCCGCGGGCCAGGACCCGAAGAGCCGTCAGCCTGAATCATTCAGAAAAAATGGCAGTGAAAGAACGTCGCCGAAGGCCGAAATAATGACGCGCGTCAAGTCGATGTTCCTGGCGGCAAGCATCGTCGCCATCATCGTCGGATCGATCCAATTCGCGAGCAACATTTTCGATTTTGAAATTTTCGATACGAACGAGACTAAAGTCGCAGCACCCAGTCCCGAAACGGATACGGCGAACGGCGGCATCGCTGCAGAGGCTCCTGAATCCGAGACATCCACCACTCTCGCCGACGACCAGGTGGCGTCACCGAGTGCGCCAGCAACGAGTGCGGCTGATGCCGATACCGCCGCATCTCTGCTGGTGCCCCCGACCCTGCCCAGTTTGACACCGGCGTCGCCGCCCCCGCTTGCCAGGGCCGCGCCTGCCCAGCCGCCATTGAACCTGAATGAGATCGGTCAAGGTTCGCTCCCAATATTAAATCCACCGGTATTGAATGCGCCCTTCTTGGGGGCTGCGCCCGGACCAAGAGCAGATATCACCGGCTCCATCCCCCGTGCGCCAGCCGCCCCGGCCACCCGACAATCGGCACCGGCCGCGCAGCCATCAGCCGATGGATTGCCGGCTGCCATCGGAGGGCCACGACTGCGTAACGCGGCATTGGCGGGTGATCCCGCCGCCGCCTACGAAGTCGCCATGCGTTTCGTGGAAGGCCGCGGCGTGCCTGCAAATCTGGAAGAAGCTGCGCGCTGGTACGAACGCGCGGCACGCAAAGGCCTGGCGCCAGCTCAATTCCGCTATGCCAGCATGCTCGAAAAGGGCCAAGGTGTGAAAAAAGACCTGAGCGCCGCCCACAAGCTTTATGTGGCCGCTGCCGCCAAAGGCCATGCCAAGGCGATGCATAATCTTGCCGTCCTCTATGCGGAGGGTGCCGAGGGCGCGCCGGATTATGCCAACGCGGCACAGTGGTTCCGCAAAGCCGCAGAACATGGCGTTGCCGACAGCCAATATAACCTCGGTGTATTGACTACACGCGGCCTTGGCACTGAAAAAAATATTGCCGAATCCTACAAATGGTTCGCACTAGCGGCTGCCCAGGGTGACCGGGACGCGGGGCGCAAACGCGATGAGGTCGCAGCTCTCCTGGATGCCCAGACGCTGGGGGCTGCCCAGCAAGCCGCCAAAAGCTTTACGGTTCAGGCCCAGCCGGCCGAAGCCATATTCGTTCCGGAGCCGCCCGGCGGCTGGGATAGCACAACGCCTCCACCGAACGAAAAGCCGCGAGCAGCTGGCCCGCTTTCAATCAATCCTGTTAATTCAGGAAAGCTGTGAACGGGCCCGACCCTATTGCCTGAAGACGTGATTACCGACGCACGCATCAGCTAAAATCAAACTAGGGTTTTGGCCAGTCCGCCTCGGGGCTTCTTGCATCGATCGGCACTACTGACGTTTCCGCGTGTATCGGCGCTAACTATCGATATAGATTGCCCGAGGTGCGCTGGTCACCAGCGCATACGCCTCAACTGTCGGACGAAACCGTTTGCAGATCTATCTTCCCATCGCTGACTTGCCCGTGAATGTCTTCCTGGTGCTGGGGATGGGACTCGCGGTTGGCTACATCTCCGGCATGTTCGGTATCGGCGGCGGCTTCCTGATGACGCCACTGCTGATCTTCATCGGGATTTCGCCCGCGGTTGCTGTTGCGACTGTGTCCAGCCACATCGCGGCATCGTCGTTCACGGGTGCGATTAGTTATTGGCGCAAGCGCGCACTCGATATCGCACTAGCGATGATGCTGCTAAGCGCCGGCATCGTGGGCACGGCCACCGGTGTGTGGCTTTTCACCGAGCTGCGCGCACTTGACCAGCTCGATCTGATGATCGGCCTTTCATATGTGACGTTGCTAACAATCGTCGGCGGCATGATGATTTACGAAAGCGTGCGCGCGGTGATGCGCACGCGCCGCGGCATGCCGGCAACGTTGCGACGGCCAGGCAGCCATACCTGGCTACATGGCCTGCCGTTCAAGCTGCGATTCAAGCGGTCAAAAATCTACGTATCGGCAATCCCAGTCTGGGCGATCGGATTCGTAATCGGATTCGTCGGTGCGATTATGGGCATAGGCGGCGGCTTTCTCCTCGTTCCGATGCTGATCTATTTTCTGAGGGTACCGACCGCGACTGTCATC
>DASVYZ010000558.1:0-9268 GCA_036391935.1 Burkholderiaceae bacterium
TCTTTTATTTCCAGGCACCGCTGTTCCGCCGCTTCGGCGTCAAAAACATCATGCTCGCGGCACTGTTTCTCGCCTTCGTGCGCTTCATGATGGTGGGCCTCGCCGCGCAATACCTGGTCTTGCTGGTCATCGCGCAGGTGCTGCATGCCGCGACGTTCGCCGCCCATCATTCCGCTTCTGTGATTACCTTGCAGCGCTGGTTTTCCGGTCCCTTGCAGGCGCGCGGGCAGGGGCTCTACGTCTCCATTTCCTACGGCTTGGGCGGCAGTTTCGGCGGGTTTCTGTTGAGCGCGTTCTGGGATGAGAGCGGCGGCCGCGCCGTGTTCGTCACGGCGGCGCTGCTGGCCTTGGCCGGCATTATCGCCGCACGTCATTCCTACCGGCTTCAGCAAGCTTGAAGCAACCGGTATTTGCGCGGTGGAGCAGGCTCAATGGCAGAAGCTACCGCAGCGCACAAATGTGGCATAATAAAATTTGTTCCATTCCCATACCGCTGAATTTAATTAGGCTAGCCTAATTTGGCAGCAAGACTTTCGCAAGACTACCCATGGCTCAAACGCTTTACGACAAACTCTGGGATTCGCACGTGGTGCACACGGGCGAAGACGGGACCACCATCCTGTATATCGATCGCCACCTGGTGCATGAAGTCACCAGTCCGCAAGCCTTCGAAGGGCTGAAGCTGGCCGGGCGCAAGCCGTGGCGCGTCTCGGCGAACCTGGCTGTGGCCGACCATAATGTGCCGACCACGGACCGTTCGCAAGGGATCGCGGACCCGGTATCGCGCCTGCAAGTCGAAACGCTCGATGGCAACACCAGGGAATACGGCCTGACCTATTTCAACATGCGCGACAAGCGCCAGGGCATCGTGCACGTGATCGGGCCGGAGCAGGGCGCCACGCTGCCGGGCATGACGGTGGTGTGCGGCGATTCGCATACCTCGACGCACGGCGCCTTCGGCGCGCTGGCGCACGGCATCGGCACCTCGGAAGTCGAACACGTGCTGGCCACGCAGACGCTGTTGACCAAGAAATCGAAGTCCATGCTGATCCAGGTCGACGGCCAGGTGCGAGCCGGTGTGACGGCCAAGGATATCGTGCTGGCGATCATCGGCAAGATCGGTACGGCCGGCGGCACGGGCTATGCGATTGAATTCGCCGGCAGTGCGATCCGTGCCCTGTCGATGGAAGGCCGCATGACGGTGTGCAATATGGCCATTGAAGCCGGCGCGCGCGCCGGCATGGTGGCGGTGGATGAAACCACGATCAACTACGTCAAGGGGCGGCCGTTCTCGCCGGTCGGCCCGCATTGGGAGCGCGCCGTTGAATACTGGCGCACCCTGCACTCCGATGCCGGCGCGAAGTTCGATTTCGTCGTCACGCTCGATGCTGCCGAAATCGTGCCGCAGGTCACTTGGGGCACCTCGCCCGAGATGGTGGTGCCCGTCGACGGCCGCGTGCCCGATCCGGACAAGGAAAAGGATAGCGTCAAGCGCGATGCGATGGAAAAGGCTCTGGTCTACATGAACCTCAAGCCCAACACGCCGATCACCGACATCCGTATCGACAAGGTCTTCATCGGCTCCTGCACCAACTCGCGTATCGAAGACTTGCGTGCGGCCGCTGCCGTGGTGCGCGGCAAGTTCCGTGCTTCCAATGTGCGGCTTGCGATGGTGGTGCCCGGTTCCGGCCTGGTGAAAGAGCAGGCCGAGCGCGAGGGGCTGGACCGCATTTTCCGCGACGCCGGCTTCGAATGGCGCGAGCCGGGCTGCTCGATGTGCCTGGCCATGAATGCCGACCGGCTCGAGCCGGGCGAGCGTTGCGCCTCCACTTCGAACCGCAATTTCGAAGGCCGCCAAGGCGCCGGCGGGCGCACCCACCTGGTCAGCCCCGCCATGGCCGCCGCTGCCGGCATAGCCGGCCATTTCGTCGACATCCGTTCCGTGTAAGCGCTATGAAACAGTTCACCATTCATGAAGGCATCGTCGCGCCGCTCGATCGCGCCAACGTCGATACCGACGCCATCATCCCCAAGCAATTCCTCAAGTCGATTCTGCGCACCGGCTTCGGCCCGAACCTGTTCGACGAGTGGCGCTACCTCGACCACGGCGAGCCGGGGCAGGACAACAGCAAGCGCCCGGTCAATCCCGATTTCGTGCTGAACCAGCCGCGCTATCAGGGCGCCAGCATCCTGTTGACACGCAAGAACTTCGGCTGCGGCTCGTCGCGCGAGCACGCGCCCTGGGCGCTCGACCAATACGGCTTCCGCGCCGTCATCGCCCCGAGCTTTGCCGACATCTTTTTCAATAATTGCTTCAAGAACGGTTTGCTGCCCATCGTGCTGACCGAGACGCAGGTCGATCATCTGTTCAACGAAGTGCGCGCCTTCCCCGGCTATCGTCTGACGGTGGACCTGGAGCGCCAGATCGTCGGAACGAGCAACGGCTCACTGACTTACCCGTTCGAGGTCGACAGCTTTCGCAAGTATTGCCTGTTGAATGGCCTGGACGACATCGGCCTGACCCTGCGCCAGGCCGACCAGATTCGCGCCTACGAAGAGCGCCATCTGGCCGCACAGCCTTGGCTGGCGAACGTCATTTGATCCGGACCTGACTTCGACTTGCCGCGCCCTTCATAAGAGGGCGCGCCTCCCTTCGGAGAGGGCATATCCCGTTCGCCACAATGGCGGGTTATCATTCCACCAAGGTCGGCAGCTTGCCGCCGAAGGCGTGAAAGAAGCGTCACGCAAACGGCGCAAAAAAATCGCCGTTGCCGCTTGGTCAACTTGCCATGAAGTTCGGCAAGCGCTTGAATAGATTACTTTTTTCTTCAAAACGGCTGCAAATGCGGCGTCAATTTGGTATTATCGAGCTTCTGTCATACAAAGAGTTTGTCGTGTAGCGTCAAATTGACAAAAAATGGCAAAGTTCGATACAAAATGACGAAGTAATTGCGGCAAAATATATTATTTAGACCATGACAAAGAAGATTGCAGTTTTGCCCGGTGACGGCATCGGCCCTGAAATCGTTGAACAGGCGGTGCGCGTGTTGAATACGCTAGGCGAATCATTCGAAATGGAAACGGCCGAGGTTGGCGGCGCCGGCTATGCGGCCCATGGCCATCCCTTGCCTGAGGGGACCTTGAAGCTGGCACAGCAAGCCGACGCGGTGCTGTTCGGCGCGGTCGGCGACTGGAAATACGATAGCCTGGAGCGCGCCTTGCGCCCTGAGCAAGCCATCCTCGGCTTGCGCAAGAACTTGAAGCTGTTCGCCAACCTGCGTCCGGCCATCTTGTATGCCGAACTGGCCAATGCTTCGACGCTGAAGCCGGAGGTCGTATCCGGCCTCGATATCCTGATCGTCCGTGAATTGACCGGCGACATCTATTTCGGCCAGCCGCGCGGCGTCCGCACGGCGGTGGACGGCCCGTTCGCCGGCGAGCGCGAAGGCTTCGACACCATGCGTTATGCCGAGACCGAAATCCGCCGCATCGCCCACGTCGCCTTCCAGGCCGCGCAAAAACGCAGCAAGCGCGTGACCAGCGTGGACAAGGCCAACGTGCTCGAAACCTTCCAGTTCTGGAAAGAGATCGTCACCGACGTGCACAAGGAATACCCCGACGTGGAGTTGGACCACATGTATGTCGACAACGCCGCGATGCAGCTTGTCCGCGCCCCGAAGAAGTTCGACGTGGTCGTGACCGGAAACATGTTCGGCGACATCCTGTCCGACCAGGCGGCCATGCTGACCGGCTCGATCGGCATGCTGCCTTCGGCCTCGCTCGATGCCAACAATAAAGGCTTGTACGAGCCTTCGCACGGTTCGGCCCCCGACATCGCTGGCAAGGGCGTGGCCAATCCGCTGGCGACGATCTTGTCGGCAGCCATGATGCTGCGCTATTCGCTGAACATGGCAGAGCAGGCCGACCGCATCGAAGCGGCGGTCAAGAAAGTGTTGGGGCAGGGCTTGCGCACTGCCGACATTTACGAAGACGGCATGAAGAAGGTGGGAACGAAGGAAATGGGCGATGCCGTGGTGGCGGCGCTGAAGTAGAACCCCTCTCCCGCCTGCGGACGAGGGGGGATGATTGCGTTAACTAAGGAGAAAACGTTGTGAAACTCGTAGGTCTGGTAGGCTGGCGTGGCATGGTCGGTTCGGTGCTGCTGCAACGGATGCAGGAAGAGGGCGATTTCGCCCATATCGAGCCGGTGTTCTTTTCGACTTCGAACGCGGGCGGCAAAGCCCCGGCGCAAGCGAAAAATGAAACCACATTGAAAGATGCCAACAATATTGATGAGCTGAAAAAATGCGACATCATTATTACCTGCCAGGGCGGCGACTACACGACCGAGATTTTCCCGAAACTGCGTGAGGCGGGCTGGAACGGCTACTGGATCGATGCGGCATCGACGCTGCGCATGAGCGACGACGCCATCATCGTGCTCGATCCGGTCAACCTGTCCGTGATCAAGACGGCGCTTTCGCGCGGCGTGAAGAACTTCATCGGCGGCAATTGCACCGTCTCGTGCATGCTGATGGGCTTGGGCGGCTTGTTCCAGCACGACCTGGTCGATTGGATGACGTCCATGACTTACCAGGCCGCTTCGGGCGGCGGCGCGCAGCACATGCGCGAGCTGTTGACGCAGTACGGCTCCATCAATGCCGAAGTCAAGGCGCTGCTGGACGATCCCGCTTCCGCCATCCTCGAAATCGATCGCAAGGTGCTGGCCAAGCAGCATGCGATGACCGCCGATGAAACCAGGCACTTCGGCGTGCCGCTGGGCGGTAACCTGATTCCCTGGATCGACAAGGATCTGGGTAATGGCCAATCCAAGGAAGAGTGGAAGGCCGGTGCCGAGACCAACAAGATACTCGGCCGCGGTGCGGCATTCGGCGCGGAAGCCCGTTCGGCCATCCCGGTCGACGGCTTGTGCGTGCGTATCGGCGCCATGCGTTGCCACTCGCAGGCGCTGACGATCAAGCTGAAAAAGGATGTGCCGCTCGACGAATTGAACGACATCATCGCCGGCAACAACCAGTGGGTGAAGGTGGTGCCGAATACGCGCGAAGCCTCGATGCGCGATCTGACGCCGGCTGCCGTGACGGGTAGCTTGAGCATTCCGGTCGGCCGCCTGCGCAAGATGCAGATGGGCGGAGAATACGTGTCGGCGTTCACGGTGGGCGATCAATTGCTCTGGGGCGCAGCCGAGCCGCTGCGCCGCATGCTGCGCATCATTATCGACTGAGAGATTTAGGCTTACAGCAGGATCGACGGGCTGCTCACCGCAAGGTGGCAGCCCGTTTGTTTTTCTGCATCAGAGCCGGCTTGGGCTCATTCATGAAATATTTGTGAAACGATTATTTGCCTAAATTGGTTAAAAATTGCAAAATACGCGCGCGAAACTATACTCAACCTTTATCCCCCGAGCTGAATGACGGCTTGTTTTGTTGTCACTTTGCAACAGGAAAGAGGGCAAGATGCCTCGCGAATGCCCTTTCCAGGGTTTAACAGATGTTGCGAAGATGCTTTCGCTTGCTTGCGTAAGTCTATGATGATATGGTAAAAGTTCGGAACTGCTCGTTTTACAGTTGCCGGTCAGCACCATGATTACAACAAGGATAACCAGCTGCGATGCTTGTGTTTATCGCAACATGCGCTATTGGAATGCAAATCTATGTCACAAAAAATGCGTTTAAACACTAGCCACAAGTCGCTGTCGTTTGGCTTGAGAACCTTGAGTGCGGCAGTTCTGACGACCTTGCTGTTCGCCTCTCATGCCGATGCTGCGGCACTGGGCAAGCTGACCGTCAAGTCCGCCCTGGGACAACCGCTGAGTGCCGAAATCGAATTGAGTTCCGTTACACCCGGCGAGGATGGCTTGCTTCAGCCGCGCCTGGCTCCGGTCGATGCCTATCGATCCGCAGGCATCGATTTCAACCCGGTTCTCTACAGCTTGCGCTTCACCGTCGCCAAGCATGACGATGGACGTCAATACATCGCCGTCAGTTCGACGCAGGCGATCAACGAGCCTTTCGTCGACATGCTGCTCGAACTCGGCGGTAACGGCAGCGGCCGTTTGCTGCGCGAATACACCTTCCTGCTCGACCCGGCCGACATGGGGGCACGCCAGGCGCCGGCCACGTCGGCTTCGCGTCCGCAACCGGCGCCAGGCAGCAGCCAGGCCGCCGCGACCCCGCAGCCGACGCAAGACAATTCGCAGCCTCTCACGCAGCGCCCGAGTTCGCGCCGTCCCGGCGCCGCTTCTGCGCCGACTCCGGCGCCTGCGGAACGCCCGCAGCGCCCTGTGGCCAGCCAGCCTGCTGAAAAGCCGGCAGGCCCGTCCGCCGGCCAATCCGAGTACACCGTCAAGAGCGGCGATTCGCTGTCCAAGATCGCCGGGCAGGTCAAGCCTGAAGGCGTGTCGCTCGACCAGATGCTGGTCGCCTTGTACCGCAACAACCAGGGCGCCTTCGGCGGCAACAACATGAACCGCCTGCGCGCTGGCCAGGTCTTGTCCGTGCCGGATGCCGCCACGGCAAGCGCCATCTCCAACGCCGAGGCGCATCACGAGATCCTGGCGCAGGCCGCCGATTTCAACGAATACCGCAACAAGCTGGCCGGTCAGGTCGCATCCACGCAGGCGCCGAAGCAGGCTGAGACCGGCAACAAGCAAAGCGCTTCGGGCAAGGTCACGACCAAGGTCGAAGAAAAGGCCACGCCTGCCACCACCGCGCAAGACAAGTTGAAGCTGTCCAAGGGCGGTGCGCCGGAGAAGGGCGGCAAGGCCGGCGAAGAAGAGCGTATTGCCAAGGAAAAGGAAATCGCCGAGGCCAATACCCGCGTCAAGCAACTGGAAAAGAACGTCGGCGATTTGAAATCGCTGTTGGACGTCAAGAGCAAGAACGTACCGGATACGCAGAAGGCGCAGGCCAAGGTCGAGACCAAGCCGGTCACGCCGGCGCCGGCTGCGGCTTCCGCCCCTGTGCCTGCCCCGGTTCCCGCCCCGGCGCCGGCCGCTTCCGCTACGGCATCTGCATCTGCTCCTGCGCCGCTCAAGCCTGCGGAAACCAAGCCTGCGGAAGCCGCCAAGCCGGCCGACGCCTCGGCATCGGTCACGCCGCCGCCCAAGCCGCCGAAACCGAAGCCAAGGCCCGCACCGGCGCCCGAGCCCAGCCTGATGGACGACTTGTTCGGCAATCCGCTCGTGATCGGCGGTGCGGCGTTGCTGCTGGTTGCCGGCGGCGCCTTCGGCGTCTATCGCGGTTACCGCAAACGCAAGGAAAAGGCTTTCGGCGACAGCATCATCACCGATTCGAGCCTGAAGGCGAATTCGCTGTTCGGTTCCACCGGCGGCCAAAGCGTCGATACCAACAACAGCGTCTTCAATTCGAATTTCGCACCTTCCGCCAGCCAGCTCGACAGCAACGAAGTCGATCCGGTGGCGGAAGCCGATGTCTACATCGCCTATGGCCGCGATGCGCAAGCCGAGGAAATCCTCAAGGAAGCCTTGCGCACCCAGCCGGAACGCAATGCCGTGCGCGTCAAGCTGCTCGAAATCTACGCCAACCGCAAGGATGTGCGCTCGTTCGAGACGGTCGCTACCGAGCTGTACGGCATGACCAAGGGTGAGGGCGAAGATTGGCACCAGGCCGCGGCGCTGGGCATGTCGATCGATCCGAAGAACCCGCTGTACAGCATCGCCGGCGCGACCGGCGCTGCCGATATGGCCAAGACCACGGCACTGCACGCCCATGCGCACGACACCTCGATGCTCGATGATCTGGTGCCGGACACGCATAGCGGCGAGCTGCAGTTGGGCGGCTCCACGTTGGGCCAGCCCGAGCCCGATACCTTGGCGCGCCATGGCGAAAATCCGCTCGACGTGTCGACCAGCCTCGATTTCGATCTCGACGGCATGGACGAAGCGCCGACGCACGAGCCGGCCGCACATGAGGCGCCCGCCGCCAAGCACGAGCCGGCGGCGCCCGCCGCAGCCGACTTCAGCAACATCGATTTCGACTTCCTCGACGACAAGAAATCGCCGGAGCCGGCTGCCGAGCATCATCCTGAACTCGGCGAAGCCACCACAATCGGCCGCCACGATACGCACGATACCGAGTTGCACGACCTCGGAACCGAATTGCCGGCAGTGCCGACGATCAAGCCGGAAGAAGTGCCTTCGCATGCCAAGGCCGAACCGGCGGCCGATATGGACTTCGATCTGTCCGGCCTGACGCTGGAACTCGATTCCCCGAAGGACGACTCGACCGTCATGCCGGAACATAAGGCCGAAGCCCATGTGCCCGACATCGAACTTCCGGCTTCCGAACACAAGTCGAACGTGGTCGATTTCCACATCCCCGAGGTGCCGGCCGTTCCGCACGTGCCCGAACCGGCTCCGGCGCCGGCAGCGGAGCACGCGATGGATTTCCATATTCCGGAAATCCACACGCCGGAAGTGCATGCGGCTGAAGTTCATGCGCCCGAAGTGCACAAGGCCGAGGAGCATGCGCCGATGATCGACATCGGCGCGATCCCGGGCCTTGACACCCCGGCGCCCGCACCGCATGCCGGCGAACACCTGTCCGTGCCCGACCTGCAGATTCCGTCCATAGGCGACCATGGCGATCACGGCGACGGCGGCCACCATGTGCTCGAAGCGCCGGTGGAGCTAGATACCGGCGTAGACCACGAGTATTCGAACAACGCCGAAATGGCGACCAAGCTCGACCTTGCCGTGGCTTACCAGGAAATCGGCGACAAGGAGGGCGCGCGCGAACTGCTCGACGAAGTCATGAGGGGCGGTATTGCGGAATACGCAGAAAAAGCCAAGAGCCTGCTCGCGAAGCTCGGCTGACAAGCTGCTACACTTGCAAACGGGCGCAGGCATTGCTTGCGCCCGTTTTGTTTTTCGTGGGTTGGTGCTAAGGCCGGCGAAGCCAAGCGTGGCCCGGCCCAACATCGACCAGCAATGCATCATGTGCACGTGCGCGGGCGGTTTGTGTCGGGCTTCGCTTTGCTCAACCCAACCTGTCGTCCGGGCGCCTATCGATTGCTTATAGGTTTCATGGACGACAGTTCCAACACTTCAAAACGCATCGCCCTGGGCGTGCAATACGACGGCGCCCCCTGGGGCGGCTGGCAAACGCAACCGCACGGCAATACCGTGCAGGATGCGCTGGAACGCGCCATGGCGCAGTTCTCGCGACAGGACATCGTTACGACCTGCGCCGGCCGTACCGATGCCGGCGTGCATGCGCTGGAACAG
>DASVYZ010000559.1:0-3407 GCA_036391935.1 Burkholderiaceae bacterium
CGCATCGCCGTCGAGCGTGCCTTGATCACGGTGCACCGCAATGTGTTCGGCGTGTTCTTCTGGTTCCTGATGCCGCTGGGCCCTGCCTGCGCGGTGATGTATCGCGTGGCCGAATATCTGGCGCGTGCCTGGAACGAGCCGGACCACATGAAAAACGAAGCTTTCGGCCAGTTTGCGGCACGCGCGTTCTACTGGATAGACTGGATTCCGGTGCGTTTGACTGCCATTGCCTTCGCGGTGGTCGGTAACTTCGAAGACGCCATCTATGCCTGGCGCAACTTCGCCGAGCGTTGGGACAATGAAGCGATCGGCATCATCCTGGCCGCGGGTGGCGGTGCGATGGGCGTGCGCCTGGGCGCGCCTGTGGTCAATGCGGCCGTCATTGTGCCGGTCGACGAAACCACGAGCATCGAACCGCCCGCCATCGAGGCAGACGCGCCGCCCGGCGAAGAGTCGAGCGCACGCGCCATGCAAAGCACGGTGGGCCTGGTGTGGCGCGCCTTGTTGCTGTGGATGCTGCTGTTATTGCTGCTTTCGATTGCCGTGTTGTTCGGTTGATATTCCGAATTGGTCACTCCGTTCGGTAGGCGGAGCCGCGGGCGTAACCCGCCATGCGTCTCAAACGGCGGTTTTTGCGTGCTTGATAACGTGCTTCAAGCGCTACGCCCACCTACTCTACAGACGACTGTCGTGTTGTTCGGCTCGATATGCCGAATCGGCAAGCCCGCCTTCCTGCCGGCTGCGATTTCCTTCAAGTCTTCTATAAGATATAATACTGAGGAATGCGGAAGCGCCACCCCGGTTTCGGGGTGGCCTGCTGAAACATTCAGTATCCGGTAGCATGTCGCATGCCGGTGCAATCCCGGATAGGCGTGAGCCTTCCTTCCTCGTCTTTCTTTCAACACCGCAACCATGGCCGACCACGCAGTCCGCGAGTTCTTCATTCTGGGCCTGACCCGCGAAGGCAAGCAGTTCCGCCCCAGCGATTGGGCCGAGCGCCTGTGCGGTGTCATGTCCTGCTTCCGTCCGGAGGGCAGCGGCGGGCCCAATGCTCACCTGAAATACTCGCCCTATGTGCGCCCAACGCAATTGAATGGTGTGAAAGCGGTGGCAGTCAATGAAGCCTTGCGCGAGCTGGAGCCTCTGGCCTATCACTTCGTCGTCGATTTCGCCAAGGACAACGATCTCCAGGTCATTGAAGCTTGCCTGATTCCAGACAAGGAATAAGTCCCGGAAAAGCAAGAGCCGCAACGGTCGCCCGTTGCGGCTTTTTTCTGCGGGTTTCGAAAGGGGGCTGGGACGTGTCCCAGCCTATCGTTTCCCTCGCCGACCGACTTAGATCAGCGACAGCTTGACGTCGATATTTCCGCGCGTGGCGTTGGAGTAGGGGCAGACTTCATGCGCCTTGTTGACCAGCGCTTGCGCCGCATCCTTATCCATGCCGGGCAGCTTGATCTGCAGCTCGACGGCAAGGCCGAAGCCGCCCTTGTCGTTCGGGCCGATGCCGACATTGCCCGTGACCGTAGCGTCGGCCGGGAAGTCGACCTTGGTGGCTCCGGCGACGAATTTCATGGCACCGATAAAGCAGGCTGAATAACCGGCGGCGAACATCTGCTCTGGATTGGTGCCGTCGCCGCCCGCGCCGCCCAGTTCCTTGGGTGTGGACAGCTTGACTCTCAGGCGTTCGTCGCTTGAGACGGCTTGGCCGTCGCGGCCTCCGGTGGCGGTAGCGTGGGCAGTATAGAGGACTTGCATGGTGTTCTCCTTGCAAAATGAATGATTGGGGACTGCAAACGTTCAAACAAGGGCGCCGAGCTCGCGAAGCGATGCGCGCATCGTGTAGCACTGCGGCGCCATGACGACACTATAGCCCAAATTCAAATTGTGTGCAATTTAATTGCGAAAAATATTTATATCGGATCGATATAAACAATCAAACACGGCAATCTGTCCCGCCAGCCGGATCGGCTCCGCCAGTGCCATAACGAATCAAATCCCGGCGCACGTCCGACAACAGCTTGCGCAAGTTCATCAACTGCTCCGGCGTCTGACCGCTGGCGCACAAGACCTGGGAAGGCACATCATGCGCCTTGCGTTTCAAGGCGCGCCCATCCTTGGTCAGCGTGATGCGCACCTGGCGTTCGTCTTCCGGGTCGCGCGTGCGCTCGATCAAGCCGGCCGCTTCGAGGCGCTTCAAGAGCGGCGTGAGGGTGCCGGAATCGAGAAACAGCCGCTCGCCGATCTCCTTGACCGGCACGTTGTCCTGTTCCCACAGAATCAGCATGACCAGGTATTGCGGGTAGGTCAGGTTCAGGTTTTCGAGGAAGGGTTTGTAGGTCTTGGTCATTGCCAACGAAGCCGAATAGAGCGCGAAGCAGAACTGATTGTCCAGGCGCAGCAATTCGTCGATGTCTGGCAGGGTTGAAGCGGGTTTGGCCATGCTTTATCCTTGCACTTTCCGGTATTCAATCGCGGGCATGGCAAGGGTTCAACAGTCCGTCCCATGCCCAAACATCAAGTCTACTCCTGATCGATCCTCATGCGCTTTGCCACTTCGCTTGCACGCTGCCTGCTCGTCCTCCATATCATCGCCCTCGCAACGCACGCCGCAGCCGCCGAATTGCCGGCCACGGTGCGGGCCGCGCTGAAGCGCGCCGGTATCCCGCAGGATGCGGTCGGCATCGAGGTGCGCCAGGTAGGCGCGGCCAAGCCCACGATGGCGCACAATGCCGACACGGCTTTCAGCCCCGCATCGACGATGAAGCTCGTCACCACGCAAGCCGCGCTCGAATTGCTCGGCCCCACTTTCACCTGGAAGACCCAGGCCTTTGCCGCCGGCGCGATGAACGGCGACAGCCTGCAGGGCGACCTGGTGTTCAAGGGGAGCGGCGACCCCAAGCTGGTGACGGAAAATTTCTGGCTGTTCCTGCGCCAGATCCGCGACGCCGGCGTGCGCGATATCCGCGGCAACGTGGTGCTCGACCGCAGCGCCTTCGAGCGTACCGCCTACGATCCGGCCAAGTTCGACGGCGATCCGAGCAAGCCCTACAATGCCGCGCCCGATGCCTTGCTGTTGAACTTCCAGAGCTTCCGCTTCCAGTTCAATCCCGGCGCACTGAGCGGCGTGCCGCAGATCGCCATCGACCCGCCGGTCGAGGATTACGACATCGTTGCGCCGGTCTGGGCCAAGGGCGAATGCGGCGATTGGCAAAGCCGGCTCGGCGCCAACCTCGGCGAAAGCAATGCGCGGTTCACCGGCAGCTATGCCGTATCCTGCGGCACCAGATCGTGGTATCTGGTGCCTTACCAGATGTCGCCCAACCAGTATTTTTCGCTGGTATTCCGCAAGATGTGGCACGACCTGGGCGGGCGCTTTTCGGGCAAGGTGGTAGACGGAGCCGTGCCGC
>DASVYZ010000560.1:0-4028 GCA_036391935.1 Burkholderiaceae bacterium
TGGCGCCCGTGGGCAGGCCGAGCAGCCAGAGCGAACGCCAGCTGAACAAGGGCTCGAGCCAGGCTGCCGAGCCCGAGGCCAGCAGGTAGCCGACCGAGTTGCCGATGCCACCCAGCATGACCAGGAGCCAGCCGCGGTGGCGCGTCGGAATCATTTCCGCCATCAGGGTGAAGGTAATGGGCAAGAGGCCGCCGGCCGAGGCGCCCATCAGAAAGCACATCGCCAGATTCCACGAGAAGGCCGGCATGGCGCCACAGATGGCCGTCCCCATGAACATGAGGGCGGAGAGCAGGATGGCGCAGCGCCTGCCATAAAGGTCGGCCACGCGACCCCAGATCACCGAACCGATTGCGGTGCCGGTCAATGCCACCAGGGCCAGCCATCCCGCGGTTTGCTTGGTGATTTCATATTCGCGGCTCATGCCGGGAATGACCATGCCCAGCGTGGCCGGTTTCATCACGTCGACCGCGAGCGCAACCAGCAGCACCAACACGAGTTTCCAGTGCGCCGCATTGAGCGGCGCGCCGTCGGCGACGTGGAAGGAAACAGCCTTGTCCTGTCCCTTGCCGCGCATGCTGGCCAGGCGCGGCATCATGCCGTATGCGGCAAGGGCCAAGCCGACCGGAATCAGGAACATGCCCGTCATCATGGTGGTATCCATGGGCATGCCGACCATGCGGTAGCCGTCATTGGCCGCCATCAGGAACATCGGTATATGGGCCAGCACGCCTGCTACGAGCGCTGCACAGCCAAACCAGAAAAGCACCGGGTGGTGGAAAGACAAACCGTTCGATTTCATTGGCTACCAATTAACAAAAGATATACCCTCCAAGTCCGACAGACTGCTGGCAGCGATTGTACGCAAGATCAGCGGGGAAATATACTTCAAGGCAATGCCGTTTGTGCCGCACGGGCCTGATACAGCAGGGCCGGCGCAAAGGGTGCCCACACGGCGGTCCGGATGCCGGCTTGCGCCAGTGCTGCGCGCCCCCAGTCATTGCAGGTGGAAAACAGCGAGTAGCGGCCGGTTGCTTCATAGAAGGCGTCGCGTTCATCGTAATGCGCGCCTGCGACCACGATAGGCTTGCCATAAGCGTCCAAGGCGAAGGAGTCGTCGATGGCCGCGACCAGCTTGACATATTGGGCCGGGCTGATGCGCAGCTTGACGACCTCGGCCGATTCGAGCGGCCGGCCCAGCGGCTCGACGTGCAGCAGCGTGCCGTCGAACCCGGCAAGCGCACGCAAGGCGTTGTCGGCCTTCAAGTCGGCCCATTGTTTAGTTTCGAGATAGAAGGCGCGGTCGCCCCAGCCGATGGCGAGATAGGCAGCGCCGGCGAGGTTCGGCAGCCTGGTGTTCCAGTCGCGCGCATCGCTTTTGACCGGCACGATCAGATCGGTGTGCACGGCATTGGCATGGATGGAGATGTCGATGCCTTGCGCGCTTTGCCTGAAGTCGCGGTTGACGGGAACGACGCCGAGCACGAGCGCCGTCAGTGCATAGAGCAGCAGCGGGCAGAACACGGCCATGATGATGCGGACCAGGGCTTTTTTCATGCGGGTGCGATAGCGTCGAATGGCGATATGATGCCCTGTATTTCATCGTATGGGCGCCCCATGTTGTCTGTTCGCTAATTTGACGTGGCCCTCTAAAATGCTAGAATGTGCACCACAAACAAAGCACTTTGTATTTTGTTAAGACATTTTGTACAAACGATGGGGCCGCCGATATCCAAGTGCGCAAAATGCACCGGATGCGCCGGCCCGGGTAAGTAAAAGAATAAAAAACGAGACCTTGCCGGAACAGCGGTGAGTTTGCGAACCTGACGTTACAAATGTTTTGCCGCATGCGCGATCCCACTTTCGCCATGCTCCGACCAACTCACTTGGGACCTTTATGCTGGATAAGAGCCTGTATTTGGATTTTGAGGCGCCGATCGCCGATATCGAAGCGAAGATCGACATGCTGCGTTTTTCCGATGAGGAATCCGCCGTCGACCTGTCCGAAGAGATCGACCGCCTCGCCGCCAAAAGCTATGCGCTGACCCAGAACATCTACTCCAAGCTCACGCCCGGCCAGATCGTCAAGGTGGCGCGCCATGCCAAGCGCCCCTATACGCTGGACTACGTATCGCATATCTTCACCGATTTCCACGAGTTGCGCGGCGACCGCATGTTTGCCGACGACCAATCGATCGTGGGCGGCCTGGCGCGCCTGAACGGCAAGGCCTGCATGGTGATCGGCCACCAGAAAGGGCGCGACACCAAGGAACGCGCCGCGCGCAATTTCGGCTATCCGCGTCCCGAGGGCTACCGCAAGGCGCTGCGCTTGATGAAGACGGCCGAGAAGTTCGGCATTCCGGTCTTCACCTTTATCGACACCCCCGGCGCCTGGCCCGGCATCGATGCCGAAGAGCGCAACCAGTCGCAGGCGATCGGCAAGAATCTCTACGAAATGGCGCAACTGGCCGTGCCCATCATCGTCACCATCATCGGTGAAGGCGGCTCGGGCGGCGCGCTGGCCATCGGCGTGGGCGACACGACGCTGATGCTGCAATACGCCACCTATTCGGTCATTTCGCCCGAATCGTGCTCGTCCATCCTGTGGCGCGACACCGAGCACACCAACGACGCCGCCGAGGCGTTGGCCTTGACGGCACATCGCCTGAAGGCGTTGAAGCTGATCGACAAGATCGTCAACGAACCGGTCGGCGGCGCGCACCGCGACCCCAAGGCGGCGGCCGCCGCGCTGAAGAAAGCACTGGTCGAAAGCCTGCGCCAGATTGACGATACATCGGTCGAGAAACTGCTCGAACGGCGCCAGGAGCGCTTGATGAGCTATGGCGAATTCAAGGAATTCACCCACGAGGGCTGATATGCCGAAGACGTGGATCGCCGCGGCGCTGCTGTTGTGTTCCACGCTTTGCATGGCGCAGGAAAAATCCCTCGCCATCCACGGCTTCGACAAGATGTCGTGCGAAGACTGGCTCGGCTCGGAGGACCATGCCGAGGTGCGCCAGCAATACGTCGCCTGGATCCGCGGCGTCGTTACCGGCTATAACTACGCCAACCCCGGCAACCAGGTCAGCGACGGGCGCATGCCATCCGATTTCGGCCTTGCCGTCTTCGTCGACAATTACTGCCATTCCAAGCGCGCGACGTCGGTCGCCGGCGCGGCATTTGCCCTGATCGCCGACCGGCGCGGTAACGCGGCGGTGCAAGTCCTGGACGATCAGCCCAAACCCGAAGTCAGGATCGATGCCGGTACCGGCGCGAAGCCCGCCGCAAAGTCTCCCGGCAAGGCGGCACAGAACGATGAGACGCCGGGCTTCCACGACTGGCTGGCGCGCCAGAGCGACGACATCAAGAGCCTGGGCGTCGATCTTCAGCGCAGCATCTACCGCAGGGAGATGGCGCTCAAGCAGAATTGACGTAGGCCGTCACGGCTTGCGCATCTGCTTCATCGATCCTGGCGAAAGCCGTGCCGACACGAAATCCGTTGAGATAACTGTGCTTGGCACAATGCACGATGCGGCATAGCACGGAGAGTTGCCCTTCATGGCCGGGTACCTGGAAGCGCAGCATGCGCGAAGCACCGGCTGCATACTCCTCGGAGGAGAGGAAGGCTGCGCCGCTTTGGGATATGTCGAGCAGTTCGACCGTGCTCCAGGTATTGCCCAGCACGTCGGCAATTGCCGCTTTGGCATGCAACGTCTTGCGCCGGTGTGTACGCTTGTCCTGCTCCATGCTCATGCCGCCTCCGGAATGTGAGTAACCATTATCCCCCCAAGCCGGCATGCTGCGGAAACATTCGGTAACAACCGATACAATTTATCCCTACAAAACCGGCCGGCGATAGCCGTAAATGAAGCATCGCAAGCAGCAGGAGGCATCATGGCGCGCAAACCGTTGAGCGGGGAAGACCTGGTCTTGCTGAACGCGCAAATCCAGTCGCGCGACCGGGAAACGGCCGATCTTGCCAAACGAATACTGCTCGAATCGGTGCAGGATGCCAGCCGTTTTGCCGATTC
>DASVYZ010000561.1:0-3458 GCA_036391935.1 Burkholderiaceae bacterium
GATTGCCGCCTCGGGTGATCGCGTCGAATTGCTCAAGGGCTTGCGCACCCGCACGCTGGTGATCCATGGCACGAGCGACCCCTTGGTGCCCGTTGCCGGCGGACGCGACGTGGCAAGCCTGGTGCCCGGCGCCGTGCTGCGCGAGATTGAAGGCATGGGACACGACTTTCCCCCAAGCCTGAACGCTACCTTGGTACACATGATCAGTGCGCATTGCATGGAACAACGCGTACCGGAGATGGAATATGCCTGAAATGGCCTTTAAAGATGCAGGTGTTGCCGTCATCGCGCCGTCCGGCTATGCGCCCGACCAAACCGTCTACGAGCGCGGCATCGGGAAGCTGAGGGCGCTGGGTTGTCGCGTAGTCGACTACTATGAGCCGCAAGCCAAATCGGAACGCTTCGGCGCCAGCGACACCGCGCGGCTGCGGCAATTGCAGGAGGCGACCGATAATCCCGATGTGCAGATTGTGCTCGCGGTACGCGGCGGTTACGGCATCAGCCGTCTCTTGCCCCAGCTTGATTTCGCTCGGATGGCGGCGTCGGGCAAACTGTTCGTCGGGCACAGCGATTTCACACCGATACACTTGGGCTTGCTCGGCGCCGGCGCCACCAGTTTCGCCGGCCCCTTCATCCTGCCCGATTTTGCTGCCGACCCCGTCAGCGACTTCACGATGGAGCAGTTTGCGCATTGCCTCACTTCGCCTGAGCATAGCGTAAGCGGCCAGGCAGAAGGGAACCCCGCCGTGGACGTCGAGGGCGTGCTCTGGGGCGGCAACTTGGCTATGATCGCACATCTGCTCGGGTCGCCATATCAGCCGCAAATCGAGAACGGCATCCTGTTCCTGGAAGACGTTGCCGAACATCCTTACCGTATCGAGCGCATGCTGTTGCAATTGCTGCATGCGGGCATTCTGCAAAAGCAGAAGGCTGTGGTGCTGGGCGATTTTTCCGGTTACCGCCTGACGGATTACGATAACGGCTATGGCTTCGAGTCCATGCTGGCCTTCATTCGCAGCCGGCTTGACATGCCCGTGCTGGCCGGCCTGCCGTTCGGCCATATCGCGCACAAGGCCACGCTGGCGGTCGGCGCGCATGCCCGACTGCAGGGCAGGGATGGGGAGTGGCAACTGTCCATGCGCAATTACCGGTACATCGGCGCTTGATCCGGCCTGCCAAAGGCGCCGGATTTCATGCCTTCTGACCCTGTCGTAAATATTTCCTTGCCGATAAGCTTGTAAAACTCGGTTCAAGAATGAAATAATGGCGCCATGGAACCCAAGCTTCTCAATTCGGGCAGAAACTGGTTGGACTTCGTGTTGCACGAAAACCATCCCTTGCGCTTTTCCAAGGCGCGTGGGCACCGCATCGAGTGCATGTTCGGCACGGTGTGGATCACAGCCTATAATGAGCTGGAGGACCATATGCTGACCCAGGGCCAGGTCTACGTCGTGCCCAACAACGGCTTGGCGCTGGTGGAAGCCATCGGCCAAGGCAAGGTCCGCATCCATATGCCCAACCTGGTGTTGCATCTCTTGCATCGCCTGCTCGCTCTGGGCGGTTGGGATGCCGTTACGGCGGCGTGGATACGCTGCAAGCGCCTCGTGCTCGACGCGCTGGCCGGCCGCACGACCTGATTTTCCTGCTTTTGCCAAAATCATGCGGCAATGCTGCGCCGCGCAATGGTAAAATCATGGGTTGACCGGCGATCTTCGCCAACCATACCCATCTGAAGGTTTTACCCGTGCTTTCCACCGCAAACATCACGATGCAGTTCGGCCCCAAGCCGCTGTTTGAAAACATTTCCGTCAAGTTCGGCGAAGGCAACCGTTACGGCCTGATCGGCGCCAACGGCTGCGGCAAGTCGACGTTCATGAAGATTCTGGGCGGCGACCTCGAGCCGAGTTCGGGCACGGTCATGCTCGACGTCAACGAGCGCCTCGGCAAGTTGCGCCAGGACCAGTTCGCCTACGAAGAGATGCGCGTGCTCGACGTGGTCATGATGGGCCACGTGGAAATGTGGGCCGCCATGAGCGAGCGCGACGCAATCTATGCCAACCCGGAAGCGACCGACGAAGATTACATGCGTGCGGCCGACCTCGAAGCCAAGTTTGCCGAATACGACGGCTATACGGCCGAAGCAAGGGCCGGCGAACTGCTCTTGGGCGTGGGCGTGGCGCTCGATCAGCATCAGGGACCGATGAGCAATGTTGCGCCGGGCTGGAAGCTGCGCGTGCTGCTGGCGCAGGCGCTGTTCTCCAATCCCGACATTCTGCTGCTGGACGAACCGACCAACAACCTCGATATCAACACCATCCGCTGGCTCGAAGACGTTTTGAACGAACGCAATTCGACCATGATCATCATCTCGCACGATCGCCACTTCCTGAACCAGGTCTGTACCCACATGGCCGACATGGACTATGGCACGCTGAAGATCTACCCCGGCAACTACGACGACTACATGCTCGCGTCGTCGCAGGCCCGTGCGCAGCAATTGGCCGCCAATGCCAAGGCCAAGGAACGCGTGGCCGAATTGCAGGAATTCGTGCGCCGCTTCTCGGCCAACAAGTCCAAGGCGCGCCAGGCCACGTCACGCGCCAAGCAGATCGACAAGATCAAGCTCGACGACATCAAGCCATCGAGCCGCGCCAATCCTTTCATCCGTTTCGACGGCGAAAAGAAGCTGCACCGCCTGGCGGTGGAAGTTCAGGGCTTATCCAAGGCCTATGACCGCCCCCTGTTCAAGGGGGTGGACATCGCCGTCGAAGCCGGCGAGAAGATTGCCATCATCGGTGCCAACGGCGCCGGCAAGACCACGCTGTTGCGCTGCATCGGTGGCGACGATATCGCCAAGCTGCATGGCGACAGCGGCACGGTGAAATGGGCGGAAAACGCCAATGTCGGTTACATGCCGCAAGACCCGACGGAAGACTTCGCCGCCGACGTCAACCTGACCGACTGGATGGGCAAGTGGACCCAGGAAGGCGATGACGACCAGGCCGTGCGCTCCATTCTCGGGCGCCTGCTTTTCTCGGGTGACGACGTCAAGAAGTCGGTCAAGGTGCTCTCAGGCGGCGAGAAGGGCCGCATGATGTATGGCAAGCTGATGCTGGGCCGGCACAACGTCCTCTTGATGGACGAACCGACCAACCACATGGACATGGAATCGATCGAGTCGCTCAACATTGCGCTGGAAAAGTATGCCGGCACGCTGATCTTCGTCTCGCATGACCGCGAATTCGTCTCTTCGTTGGCGACACGCGTGCTGGAAGTCAAGGATGGCGAAGTGATCGACTTCCGCGGCGGATATGAGGAATATCTGACCAGCCAGGGGATTGCCTGATTCAAGTTGAACGGCCCGGCATTCGCCGGGCCGTTTTTCCATCTACGCCGATTTCGTCGCCGCCAATATCGGTGCGGCGGGAACGGCCGCGGTGGTCGGAACCTGTTGCTGC
>DASVYZ010000562.1:0-4749 GCA_036391935.1 Burkholderiaceae bacterium
GGACAGGACGATGATGATGCGCGTGAAGCTGGTCATCATCATCAGTGCGGCCGGCAGGAAGGACAGCGAGGCCAGCAACAGCAGCGTTTGCAGCGACAGCGAGTAAGTCTGGCCGCCGCCCGGTGCCGGCGTGCTGGTCACGGCCGGCATGCCCGGCACCTGCGCCGCCGCGACTGTGGGCAGGGCGAGGAGCACGAACGGCACGAGAGTCAGCAAAGGCAGCGCGCAGGCGAAAGCACAGCGCAGGCGGCGCATGGCGCCGCCTGCCGCCGGGAGTTTATTGGTTTGCATTACGCTTATCTATTTTTTGCTTGAGCCAGGCGGCGAACTGGCCCGCCTGCGGCTGCACGGCAGCCTGGGCGAATTGTTCCTGGCGCGGCAGGTTGGCCAGCGCATTGACGCTGCCCGGCGCGACGCCGACCACGATCCATTGATCGGCCACTTCCAGCACCAGTACGCGTTCGCGGTTGCCGACGCTGACGCCGCCGACGATCCTGACTGCGCCGCCGCCCTGGGCCGGCCCGATGCCGCTGCGCTTCATCAGCCACAGGGCACCCGCCATGGCGCCAAGCACCACGACCAGGCCAAGCAATACCTTGAACATGTCCAGCATGGGGCTGGCGCTCGAACCCGTGGCCGCGGCAGGCTGGTCGGCGGCAAAGGCAGCGCCGCAAACCAGCAAGGCGCAGACAACGACTAATGGTCGGGCGCGCTTCATTTATTGAGCTTTCGGATGCGCTCGGAAGGCGTGATGATGTCGGTCAGGCGGATGCCGAACTTGTCGTTCACCACCACCACTTCGCCCTGGGCGATCAGGCAGCCGTTGACCAGCACGTCCATCGGTTCGCCGGCCAGGCCGTCCAGTTCCACCACCGAGCCCTGCGCCAGTTGCAGCAGGTTCTTGATCGCGATCTTGGTGCGGCCTAGCTCGACCGTCAATTGCACCGGGATGTCGAGGATGAAGTCGATATCGTTGTGCGTGTCGCCCTTGATGCCGGCCGACAGATCCTTGAACACGTTGGCAGCGGCTTGCTGGGTCCGCGCCGCCGCAGCCTCGGCCTCGGCCTGTTCCGCGATGGCCGCGCCCCAATCGTCCTCGGCACTGGTTTGCGCGTCGTTTTCGTCAGCCATGTTCATCTCCTTGCACAAAATCGTTGGCGCTATGGGTCAAGAGTTTCTCGACCTTCAGCGCATACTGCCCGTTCAATTTGCCGTAGGTGCACTCCATCACCGGCACGCCGTCGATCTTGGCCTCGACGGTCGGGGGCACGGTGATCGGAATGATGTCGCCTACCTTCATGTTGAGCACCTTGCCCAGCGAGGACTTGGCAACCCCGAGATCGGCCACGATCTCCACCTCGGCGGTCTGGATCTGCTGCGTCATCAGGCGGATCCAGCGCTTGTCCATTTCCAGCGTTTCGCCCTGCAGGCTGGAAGTCAACAGATCGCGGATCGGTTCGATCATCGAATAAGGGGTGCAGAAATGCATTTCGCCGGAAACCGGGCCGAGTTCGATGGTGAAGGTGGTCGAGACCACGACTTCGTTCGGCGTCGCGATGTTGGCGAATTGCGTATTCATCTCGGAACGGATGTACTCGAACTCGATGGGGTAGACCGGCTCCCAGGACTTGGCATAGTTCTCGAACACGATCGAGAGGATGCGCTGGATGATGCGCTGCTCGGTCTGCGTGAAATCGCGCCCCTCGACGCGGGTATGGAAACGCCCGTCGCCGCCGAACAGGTTGTCCACCAGCAGGAACACCAGGTTCGGATCGAACACGATCAGGGCCGTGCCGCGCAGCGGCTTCATGTGCACCAGGTTCAGGTTGGTCGGCACCACCAGGTTGCGGATGAATTCGCTGTATTTCGACACGCGGACCGGGCCGATCGAGACCTCGGAACTGCGGTGCAGGAAATTGAACAGGCCGATGCGCAGCAAGCGCGCGAAACGCTCGTTGATGATTTCAAGCGTAGGCATGCGCCCGCGAACGATGCGTTCCTGCGTCGCAAGGTTGTACGGACGTACGCCCGAATCGTCTTCGAGCGAACCGTTTTCATCCTGGTCGCCGTTGACACCCTTCAGGAGGGCATCGACTTCTTCCTGGGAGAGAAAGTTATCGGCCATGTGCTGCGCTCACCTGATCCTTACTGAATCACGAACGACGTGAAAAACACCGCGGAAACTTGCTGCGGTTCGCCTTTTTCCGCAAACGGCTGGTTGACCGTCGCGATGATTTCGTCTGTCAGTTTCTTCTTGCCGTCGACGCTGGTCAATTCCGATGCCTTCTTCGACGACAGCAGCAGGAGCAGGCGGCTGCGTACCTGCGGCATGAAATTCTTGACCTTTTCTTCCTGCTCCGCGTTGGGCACCTGCAGCGTCAACGCGACCTGGAGGAATTGGTCTGTGCCGTTTTCGGTTTGCAGGTTGACCGTGAAAGGCTCCAGAGTCACGAACACGGGCGCCTTGACCGGCTCGGCCTTGGCTTCCTTCTTCTTGGCTTCGCCGGCAGGCGTATTGGAACCGCTGTGCAGGAACATGAAGGCACCACCTGCCGCAGCGCCGACGACCACGACGGCGGCAGCGATGATGATGATCATCTTCATCTTGGATTTTTTGGGCGCAGGGGCTTCCACAACTTCGGGAGCGGCCTGCTTGATTCCTGCCTTTGGCGCTGCCTTGGGGGCTGTAGCCATCTAAATTCCTCCTTGGATTACAGTCATTATCGGGAAAAAGTTGAAGCCGGGATACCTTGAATAGAAGCCAAAGTTCCGGGGTATTCGACTGTTCCTCGACAGCTTGCAAGGGCGCCGTGGATTGCTGCCGGCGCCTCATCATGCCGCTGGTTTTCCGACTGGGCGAAAACCTGGGAGCATGCTCCCCAGTTTTCATTGTAAACCACCCGTGGGCAAGGGGAAAATGAGGAAAAGGCACCGTTGCCGGCGGTCTTGCCGGACGGTCAAGGTGGAGGAGTCCCTGCTCAGGCGAACGTGTCGACCAGGCCTATGCCCGAGTTGATGATGCTTGCAGCTGGCGACACGATGCTGCGCGTGCCGTCGAGCGCATCGATGCCGCGCTCGCTGCTGCCGTTGCCGCCGCTGCCGGAGCGTTGCGATGCCTGGTTGGCGAAGTTTTGCTGCTGCTGGGGATTGCCGGCATTGACCGAGGCCTGGCCCAACTGGATACCCGCGTCGCCGAGCATTTCGCGCAGCTTGGGCAGGGCGGTTTCGAGCGCCTGGCGAACTTCCGGCTGGGCGGCGGTGAAGGTGGCCGTCGCATGCGAATTCGTGACGTTCAACACCACCTGCATCGGTCCGAGGTCGGGCGGATTCAGTGTCAGGGAGGCGCTTTGCTGGCCGCCTGCGACCATCCACACGACTTTCTGGCCCAAGGCCTGGTCCCAACCCGGGCTGCCGACTTGCGGCGTCAATTTGTCGCTTGCGCCAACCATCTGGCTGGCGACCGTGTTCAACTGGGTGTTGTTGATCATGGCAGGTGCGGCAGCGGCGGTCGCCACCGTGTCGCGGATGGCATCGGCACTCTTGGCGGCGGCTTGCGCCAGATTGGCGATCTCGGCCTGGACGTCCTTTTGCGCATTCACGGCCATATCGGTCGCAGACTGTGACGGTGCGGCATCCTGCGTGCTCACGCCTGGAGGGGAGGCTGTTTGCGCAGTGCCGGCATCGACCGCAGTCATGGCGTCTTGCTTGTTGGTGTCAACCGTCATGGTCCGTACGTTCTGCCCGGCGTCCGGCAAGGCGGCCTTGATGTCCTTGCTGAAATCCGGTGCCGCATTTTGCACCGCGGTTTTACCCGTGGTTGCGCTGGTGGCCACTGCTGCCTGGAAGCTGGCCAAAGCGGCTTGGGCATTCGACGCCGCATTGGCGGCGACTGTGGAAACGGCATCGGCTGTGGTGCCGGCGCCTGCCCCTGCCTGCTGGACATTCGATACGAGGGCCAGCAGTTGCGCCGATCCCGCGAGCGCGTTCGGGTCCGTGACGGCTGCGGTGCCGCTATCGTCCTGGCCGTGCTTCGATTTCACGTTCTTGCCGCCGGCAGCCGCAGTGCCGTTGGTACTGTCAGCGGCGCCATTGCTTGTGCTGTTGCCGGATTGCGTATTGCCGTTCGCGTCTGCCGGAGCCGTATTCTGTGCGGCATTGCCGGCTTGAGACGTGGATGACGAGGATGGTGCGTTGACTTGCTGCGCCAGCATCTGGCCGAAGGATTGGTCGGAAGAGGAACTGCCTGCCGGCTTGGGGGCGCTGGCGGGAGCGGCATTCGCAACATTGATGACAGGGGAGGGTTTCATGATGTCGCAGTCTCTTTCAATATCGTTTCAACAACCCCGCTCGCGCCGCGTATTCGTCGTTCAATTTCTGGTCGCGCCGGTTTTCCTGCTTCATTTCCTGCTGCATCTGCCGCGTGGCCAGGGTGTCGTACGATATGCGCTTGCGTTCGCTGTCCTGCCAGGCGCCCCGTTCGCGCGTGACGCCATGTTCCGCGTCGCGCACCACCTGTTGCTGCCCTGCAATGGCCTCATCGAGCTTGCCGATGAAAGCCTGAAAATTGCGATAGCCCATGGGCGAGACACCCTGTGCCATCTTGGCTTCGAAGCGGCTGGAGTATTCGTCGCGGTACTTTTGCAACAATTCAAGCTTTTTCTCGGCCCGGTCCGTGGCACGGATCGCGTTGCCCAGGCGTTTGGCTGCTTCGTCCGTCTCCGCGGTCGCCAGTTCGATCAAGGTGTCCAA
>DASVYZ010000563.1:0-4147 GCA_036391935.1 Burkholderiaceae bacterium
CCGTACCGACGAAACCCTTGGCAATCACCCCAGGCTGCGCCGCCTCGATTTCCAGCACCGAATTCTCGCCGTGTTGGCTCGTGTAGACCATGTCTTCGCTTGCCCGCGTGCGCCGTATCTGATGCGCCGAATAGGGCGGCAGCGCCAGCACGGCGTCGGTCACCGCTTCGGGGAAGAATAACTGGCCCGTATGGACGATGCGGCCGCCTTCGTTCAATCTTACCTTCACGTGGATATGGTTGACGCGACCCGCGTAGCAGCCGGGATAGATCGTGGCGAATTCGACGCGGCCGTTTTCCTCCGTATGCTGCCTGCCGCGCAGGAAGGTCTTTTGATTGTCTGGCCGATGATGGGGCGGCTGGCCGGACGGGATGCCTGGCGGCGGACCCATGCCGTCGGGCGGCGGGTCTACCTGCGCGCTCATTTGCTCGCTGCTGTAGCCGGAGTATTCGCCGTTCGCATCGCAAGACCAGATTTCCACGCTGGCGTCTTTTAGCGGCGTGCAATGCGGCATATCGAGCAATTGCAGGCGCAGAGTCAACGGCACGCCCTCGCGGTCTTCGACGAGATTGCTGCGCAAGGCTTCGCCTTCGATATAGAACGGGCCTTCTTCCTGTTCCGCAGTCAGGCGGCAAACCGGGGCGGCCGGCGCTTTTTTCTTGCGCTTGCGCGCGGCGAAGGCGGGCAACCATGATAGCGCCAGCGTGCCGGCCAGGGCCTTCAAGACGAATTGACGACGGGCTGTGGAAGAGATGGAACGCATGCAACATCCTGTGCGAAACAAACGAAGGCGCAGTATCGCACAGGATAAAAACCGAGGCCGGGTTTTGCCCGCTTAATTTACCGGCTTTTACTTTCGGCAAGTTCGCGCGCCAGCACCTGAACCAATTCGCCGGCCGGCATTTCACGCGCGCGTACCGCGCCGGTGCCTGCCCAGTTGACGGCGAAATCGACATTGCCGCGTTTGCCGGCAGCGGCATTCAGGGCCTTGGTGCCGTCGTAGGCGATCGGGTAATCCGGGAGGGGAGGATGGCCCGGTGCGCCGATGTCGGTGAAGAGGCGATTGGGGATGCAGCGCGCGGGGCGGCCCGAGATGACGTCGGTGACCACCGTTTCACGCACGCGTGGGCTTTTCATCGCGGCGCGGTATTCGTCATGCGCCGAGCTTTCCGGGCACAGGATGAAGGCCGTGCCGAGTTGGGCTGCGTCGGCGCCCTCGGCCATGAGGTCGGCTATGCCTTGCCCGCTCATGATGCCGCCGGCGGCCACGATGGGCAGCGCGCTTTGCTTGCGTATGGCGCGCACCAGTTCGATCACGCCGATTGCCGGGTCGCCTTTTTCCGGTTCGAAGAGGCCGCGATGCCCGCCCGATTCGTAGCCTTGCGCGACGATGATGTCGATGCCCGCTTCTTCTATCTGCTTCGCTTCAGCGGGCGAGGTGGCCGAAGCCAGCAGCACGCACCCGGCCTTCTTCAGTGCGCTGATATATGGCCCCGGTGGCAAGCCGAAATGGAAGCTGACGGCGCGCGGCGGCATGGCCAGGACCAGGTCCAGCATGTCTTCGTCCTCGACGAAGCTCTTGTAGATTTCCTTCAAGCCCACCGGAGGCTTGGCATCGAACTCGGCGAAAAACGGCGCCAGATGGGCCAGCCAGCGCGCTTCGCGTGCGGCATCGTGCTCGGCCGGCGCGTGGCAAAAGAAATTCAGGCTGAACGGCGCATCGGTCTCTTCCAGCATTTCCTCGATCAGCTTGCGCGCATGCAGATGGTTGGATGCACCCAGGGCGATCGATCCGAGCGCGCCGGCGTTGGAGACGGCCGCGGCCATGGCAACCGTCGACGTGCCGGCCATCGGTGCCTGGATGATCGGATGTTCGATACCCAAGAGTTTGCAGACGCGATTTTCCATACGGCCTCCCGATCACCTTGTTCCCGGAATAGTGTAGCGGCTTTCGCAAAACCATGTCGGAGAGAAATTCGCTTCGGTCGCCCGGCTTAGTTGGATAGTCCGCCGCGTTTCATGATGGCCTGCAACTCGCCGCTCTCGGCGAGTTTTATCATGCCGAGGTTGAAGTCGCGCAGCTTTTCCCGATAGTGCGGCGCCGCCTTGGAAAAGCCGATATATTGCGGGCGCACTTCCAAGGGCGGTCCGAGCCATTCGAGTTCCCCGGCATGCTCGGGAAACCTGGTCTGGATAATATATTGCGCCACCGAGCGGTCGATCAGCGCGAGATCGATGTGCCCGCCGATCAGCTTGCGCAGGTTGGCTTCGTCGTCGGCTCCCGCATCGGTATTGAGCCTGGCGGCAATGAAGGCCGGCGGGTCGGCATAGCCGTTGACGACGCCGATGCGGTAAGGCGCAAGGTCCTGCAAGGCGTTGTAGCGGATGCCGGATGATTTGCGCTTGTAAAAGCCGATCAGGTTCGGCGCGATCGGTTCGGAAAACGCAAACCACTGTTCGCGCTCTTCCGAGCGCCACAACGCAATGACGCCATCGACCAGTCCGGCCTTGCCGTTGGCCAGGGTTCGGGCGAACGGCGTAAAGCGTACCTCGACACGGTAACCCATTTTCCGAAACGCCCGTACCGCGATGTCGGTCAGCAGGCCCTGGTTGGGCAAGTGCTCGCCGTAGTAAGGCGGATATTCGGTCGAACCCATGACGACCAGCGGTTCCGGCGTCGCCCCGGCAGCACCGAGCGGCAACAGCATGAGCGGTAAATACAAGAGGGTTCGGCGGACTCGGTTCGTCATGTTGTCCATTTCCGGAAGACTGTGCCTATTATGAAGCAGGGTGCGGCGATGCCGCCAGCCTCAAGCCAGAATCTTGCGCGCCGCCTCGCAACCCCACCACGCGGCTTCTTCGAAGACGGAAAAACTGGACAGGTCGGAATGCGCGAACAGCAGCTTGCCGTCCACCGAGCGCAAGGCCGCCAAACCCCGGTTGGACAGAAATCCCGGGGAAGGGGAGGACATCGCGTGCCCGCGCACGGTGATTTCCAGCGCCGCCGCGTGTTCGGCCAGCTTGTCGCCGTAAGCGAGTTTCAGGTCGCAGGCGGCTTCTTCGTACAACGCGTGCGGCGTGGCGTTTTGCAGCCACTTTCTCGCCTCGGCCGGCGTTTGCTTCGACAGCGCCTGATAGGCCGAGAACACGGTTTGCGGCGGTGCGGCCACGCGGATATCCTGGTGCGTCGAGACGACGTAGCCGAGGCCGCGCCCATCGTAGGCCACGTTGTCCCAGGCCAGCGGTGCACCCTTGAGCTCGGACGGAAAGCCGTCGAGCAGGAAGTTCGACACCAGCCAGGGAGCGTGAGCGGGCATATGCGTTGCGGGTTCGAAGCCATAGGCGCCGATGTGCGGCGCGACCCTGGCAGCCATCATCAGGGGCATGGCGCAGACGGCGCGTCCGGCTTTGACGGTGAAGGTCTGCAAGCCGCCCGCTGTCGTGCGCGCGCAAAGCACTTCCACGCCCTGTGCGGTTTCCTCGATCCGGGCGGCAAATCCGCTTTCACGCCAGGCCCGGTCCGGGCCGAGATACGCGCTGACCGCATCGGCGAGGTGCTGCACCATGGGTTGCAAGCCATTGGGCCAGGTCAGCACGGCACCCTCGCCCGCATTGGCTGCCTTGCCGCCGCGGCTGGCAAAGTAATGCAAGCCGCACCAAGCCGAAACACGGTCGTACTCGGTGCCGTATTCGTCGCGGCAGACGTAGTCGAGATACCAGTGCAGGGTGGGCGCCGTGTAACCGTTTTCCAGCAGCCAGGCCTTGACGTTCGAGGTGTCGAGCCTGGTCCAGGCCGGGTCCTGCGAAGACAGGACGAGAGGGATGGCGAACAGCTTGCGCCCATCGGCGCCGCGCGCGGTCTTGAGGGCATCGACGTACCGGAAGAAACGCTTGTGCTGCGCCGCTTCGTCGGCGGGCAACCGCGTGGCGGGGACGATGCCTTCCTGCCATTGGCCTTTGTACAGCAACCGTTCGTCCGGCGCGTGCAAGAGCACGCGCTCGTCGAAAGTCGGCTTTTCGCTCATGGCATTGGCTTCGATCACGCCGAAATCGGCCAGCATTTCGCGTACGTGGGTCGATTCCATCGAGGGCAACGGCAGGTAGTGCGCACCGCGCGGATAATGCAATTCGCCGAAGCTGCCGCCAT
>DASVYZ010000564.1:0-8527 GCA_036391935.1 Burkholderiaceae bacterium
CCGTTCAGGTCGGCCGCAACATAGGCGTTGTAGCGCTGCACGCGGTCAGGGCCGTAGCTGTCCTTGACGCGCATCAGCGAGGACAGCGGAATCATTTCGCCCTTGTCGTTGCGCACCTTGAGCTGGGCGATGTCTTCGGCATGCGAGCGGAACGGCGCGTCTGCCTGCACGCGCACTTGATAGGTGCGGCCGAACTGGTTGAAGTCGTTCACGTAATACGAGCCGAGATTGATCTGCAGCGTTTGGTAAATCGTCTCGAGCGGCACGCCCAATTGCTTGGCCTTGGTGCGGTCCACATCGGCATAGAGTTGCGGCACGTTGATCTTGAAGCTGGAGAACACGCCAGCCAGCTTCGGGTCCTGCCAAGCCTTCATCTGCACCGCCTGCGTAGCCTGATAGAGCTGATCGAAGCCGAGATTGCCGCGGTCTTCTATCATCAGCTTGAAGCCGCCGATCGTACCGAGGCCGTTGACGGGCGGCGGCGGAAAGACCATGACGAAGGCATCCTGTATCGAGCCCATGCGCTTGTTGATTTCAGCGGCGATGGCCGGGCCCGATTGTTGCGGGCTGGTGCGCTCGTCGAACGGTTTCAGCGTGGTGAACACGATGCCGGCATTGGGCGCATTGGTGAAGCCGTTGATCGACAAGCCGGGGAAAGCCACCGACGATTCCACGCCTGGGATTTCCTTGGCCACGTCGGACATGCGACGGATCACTTGCGTGGTACGTTCGAGCGAGGCGGCATCGGGCAATTGCGCGAAGCCGACCAGGTATTGTTTGTCCTGTCCCGGCACGAAGCCCGCAGGCACGGCCTTGAACATGAACACGGCCGATGCCGCCAGCGCCAGGTAGACGCCGATGGCAACAGCCTTGCGCGAGAGCACGCCCTTGACGCCGACCTCATAGCGGTGCGAAGCGGCCGAGAAAAAGCGGTTGAACCAGCCGAAGAACTTGCCGAACAATGCGTCCATGATCCTGGACAAACGGTCCTTGGGCGCATCGTGCGGCTTGAGCAGGCTGGCGGCAAGCGCCGGCGCCAGAGTCAGCGAGCTGAAGGCCGAGATCACGGTCGAGATCGCTATCGTCAAAGCGAACTGGCGATAGAACTGCCCGGTCAGGCCGGAAACGAAAGCGATAGGCACGAACACGGCGCACAGCACCAGGGCGATGGCCACGATGGGGCCGCTGACTTCCTTCATCGCCTGGATCGTGGCGTCGCGCGGCGTGAGGCCGTTGGCGATATTGCGCTCCACGTTTTCCACCACCACGATGGCGTCGTCAACGACGATACCGATGGCGAGCACCAAACCGAACAGCGATAGCGTGTTGATCGAGAAGCCGAAGGCCAGCATCACGGCGAAGGTGCCGACGATGGAAACCGGCACGGCAAGCAAGGGGATGATGGAAGCGCGCCAGGTTTGCAGGAACACGATCACGACCAACACCACAAGGGCGATGGCTTCCAGGAGCGTGTGGATCACGGCCCGGATCGATTCGCGCACGAATTGCGTCGGATCGTAGACCACGTCGTAATCGACGCCTTCCGGGAAGTCTTTCTTCAGCTCTTCCATCTTGGCGCGCACGTTGGACGACAACTGCAGCGCGTTGGCGTTGGGCGCCTCGAAGATACCGATGGCCACGGCCGATTTGTTGTTCAACAGCGAGCGCAGGTCGTAGGAGTTGGAACCCAGTTCAAGGCGGGCCACGTCGCGCAGCTTGGTGACGGCGCCGTCGGCATTGGTCTGGACGATGATGTTGCCGAACTCCTCCTCGGTCTTCAAGCGTCCCTGGGTGTTGACGGTGAGCTGGAATTCGGCGTTCTTGGACGGCGAAGAGCCGATCACGCCTGCCGCCACCTGCACGTTTTGCTCGCGGATGGCATTGACGATGTCGCTTGCCGTCAAGCCGCGTGCGGCCACTTTTTGCGGATCGAGCCAGACGCGCATGGCGTAGTCGCCCGAGCCGAACAAATTGGTTTCGCCCATGCCGGGAATCCGGTCGAGCTGGTCCTTGATGTTCAACACGGCGTAGTTGCGCAGATACAGATCGTCATAGCGGCCATTGCGCGACAACAAGTGCACCACCATGGTCAGGTTGGGCGAGGACTTGACGGTCGTCACACCGATCTGGCGCACTTCATCGGGCAGGCGCGGCAGGGCGCGCTGCACGCGGTTTTGCACCTGCGTTTCGGCCTGCTCGACGTTGGTGCCGACCTTGAAGGTCACGGTCAGCGCCAATGCGCCGTCGGCGGTGTTTTGCGACGACATGTAGAGCATGTTTTCCACGCCGTTGATCTGCTCTTCCAGCGGCGCGGCCACGGTCTCGGCGATCACCTTGGGGTTGGCGCCGGGATATTGCGCGCGCACCACCACGGAGGGCGGCACCACGTCGGGGTATTCCGAGATCGGCAGGTTGAAGATGGCGATCAGCCCGCCGACGAAGATAAGGATCGACAACACGGCCGCGAAGATCGGCTTGTCGACGAAGAATCGGGAAAAATTCATGGCGCTTATTCCTTCCTGGTTGCCGCGGCATCCGCTTTGGCGCTGGTTTTCAGATCAGCTTTGGTATCTGGTTTTGCCGGAGCCTGCCGGGCGGGCTGTGCTGCCGGATCGAAATCCATCGCCACGATCTCGGCCGTCACCGGTGCGCCGGGATGCACGCGCTGCAAGCCGTTGACCACGACCTTCTCGCCCGCCTTCAAGCCGTCGCGCACGACGCGCATGCCGTCGATTTCCGGGCCAAGCGTGACACGGCGGTATTCCGCCTTGCCGTCGGCACTGACGACGAACACGAACTTGTAGTTCTGGTCGGTGTTGACGGCGCGCTCGGCCACCAGCACGGCCTTTTGGGCATTCTTGCCGCCGGCCAGCTGCACGCGCGCGAAGAGGCCGGGCACGAGGGCGTGATCGGTGTTTTCCAGCACGGCGCGCATGCGCACCGAGCCGGTGGCGGGGTCGAGGCGGTTGTCGACGAATTCAAGCTTGCCTTCGTGCGGATAGCCGCTCTCGTTGGCCAGGCCGACCTTGACCGGCACAGTCTCGCCGGTACGTGCTTGCGTGCCGACGCGCAGGAAGGTGTCTTCATCGCCGTCGAAGCTGGCATAGATGCGGTCGTTCGACACCACGGAAGTCAGGATTGCGGTCGGGTCGATCAAGTTGCCGATGGTGATTTCGGCTTTTGATACGCGGCCATCGATGGGCGAGCGCACCTGCGTGTAGCCCAGATTCAGGCGCGCGGCTTCGAGCGAGGCATCCGCTGCGTGCGCGGCAGCGTCGAGTTCCTTGTAGTTGGAAGCGCTTTCGTCATACTCGCGCTGGGCGATGGCCTTTTCCGACAGCAGCTTTTCCGAGCGCGCCAGTTCCACCTTGGCCAGGTCAGCCTTGGCGTGCGCCTGGGCGGCGGCGGCTTCGGCGCGGTCGGCTTCTGCCTGGTATGGTCGCGGATCGACGACGAACAACACGTCGCCCTTCTTCACTTCACCACCCGGCTTGAAGTTGACGGCGGTAATGAAACCGCCCACACGCGAGCGGATCTCGACGCGGTCGATGGCTTCCAGGCGTCCGGAAAATTCCTGCGTTTCGGCGACTTGCTTTTCCAGCACCACGGCGGCCGAGACGGGCGGGCCGCCGGCTGCTGCCGCATCGGGAGCCTTGCTCTGGGCCGGCTCGCAAGCCGAGAGCGTATAGGCGGCCAGGCCGGCGATGGCCAGCGCGGCGATCAACGGGCGCGCGGCAGCGAAGCGCTTGCGTTCGATATTGTTGGTTGAACTCATGATGACTCCCTTTCTGAATAAGGTGATTCAGGAAAAATCGGAAAAACAGGGGCTCGCCGCACCGATTGGTGCAGTGAAAATTCGGATAACGGAAACGTGTGCCAGTCAGACAGGCACAAGACGGGTATTACGGGGCGCTGCTCATGACGGCCTCTCCCCGTCCAATGCGGACAGATACACACCGATTGCGGATAACGCATGCTGCCGGCATGCGCACTCGTTGCGCGCCCCGGGTTCTTGCAGGGGCGCAGGCTGCAGGCGTTGCACCGTCGTCTGCACGCCGCAGCCGATCAGCTTGACACCATATTGTTCCGCCTCGTCGCGCAAGGGATCGTCCTCGGCGGACAGGATCAGCGCGGGCGGCAAATTCTTCAATCTGCTCGACTGCAATGGCGACGCATAGGGATGCGTGCGGTCGGCCGCATTCGGCAAGTAGCCGCGATAGCATGCGGCGCAGGCATCGGCCACTTCGACCAAGCCTGAATCGGCCGTTGCAGGCACGGCACGCATCGAACCGGTCGACAAGCCCGGATCGAGCATGGGCATGATCAATATCTGTCCGGCCAATTCGGGGCCGCCGCGGTCGCGTGACATCAGCGCCGACACCGCCGCCAGATTGGCACCGGCCTCAATGCCTGCCACCACCATCTGCTTGCCGCTCCAGCCCAGCTTGGCCTTGTTCTTTTTGGCCCAGGTCAGCACGGCGTGCGCATCTTCGACCGCGGCCGGAAAGGGGCTGACCGTCGCCAGCGTATAGCTCGCGGCCAGCACCAGGCGCGTGGGATTATTCATCGCCAAGTGAACCAGGAATTCATGCGCGCCTTCCAAGTCGCCGCCCACAAAACCACCGCCGTGAAAGAACACGATCAAGCTGTCGGACTTCGCGCCGCCATCATTCGCCGAATAAAGCCGCGCGGACAAGGCGCCGGCAGCGCCCTGCACTTCCAATTCGCGAATCTTCAACGACGGCGTGGCGTCCTGCCCGACCACCGAACTCATTCCTGCACCGCCTGGCTCTGCTGCTTTTCACTATTCATGCACAGCATGCTGCTCGGGCTGCCCATCAAATGGTTGATCACCTTGTAGCTGCTGGCCTCGGTGCGTGCTCCGACCGAATAGGCATCGGTCGACGCGACGGCGCCCAGGGCAGCAATGCCCAGCGCCAGAGCCAGCGTCCCCACCAATTTTCCTAAATAGACCATGATGACCTCCGAAATGGCAATTCCACATGCTTGCTGCAGTACAGCAATCATAGTCATTACGAATGGCTGGATAAAGGGATAAAATCCGAATTGATTATTCATATTGCTGAACAATCCCATCAATTTTCGTGCCGTAGCGCTATTATTGCCCAACTTCCCCAAAGCTGCGACGCCAAGTCCGGAAAACGATGAATAAATTACAAGCAATGGAAGTCTTCATGCACGTGGTCGACACCGGCAGCTTCACGCGCGCGGCCGATCAGATGCAATTACCCAAGGCCACGGTATCGACGCTGATCCAGACGCTGGAAGCCGCGCTGGCGGTGAAGCTGCTCAACCGCACCACGCGGCGTATCAGCGTGACGGCCGATGGCGCAGCATATTACGAGCGCTGTGTCCGGATTTTGTCCGATGTGCGCGATGCCGAAGAATCGCTCTCGCGCAACCGCTCCAGCCCGCAGGGGCGGCTGCGCGTGGATGCCGGTACCTCGATCAGCCGCGAGTTGATCGTGCCGGCGCTGCCGGGCTTCTTCGAACGTTACCCCGACATCGAACTCGAACTCGGCTGCAGCGACCGCCAGATCGACTTGATCGAAGAAAACGTGGATTGCGCCATCCGTGGCGGCAATCTGAGCGACTCGAGCCTGATCGCGCGCCGCGTCGGCATCATCGGCTTCGTCACCTGCGCCACGCCCGCCTATCTGGCGCGCTACGGCAGGCCGACGCACCCGAACGACCTGGAACGGCACCGTTGCGTTAATTTTTTTTCTTCCAAGACTGGTCGCATCTATCCCTGGGATTTCTCGCGCGGCGACGAGCGTATTGAACTGACGCCGCCGTCTTTCATTGCGGTCAACGATGCCAATGCCTATGCGGCCGCGGGGCTGGCGGGGCTAGGCATCCTGCAGATCAGCGAGGCGTCGATCGCCGCTTATCTCGACGCAGGGCAGTTTGAGGTCATCCTTGCCGATTGGCAGAGCGATGCCCTGCCAATCCACGTGGTATATCCGCAGAACCGGCATTTGTCGGCCAAGGTGCGGGTGTTTGTGGAATGGGTGGCGGAGCTGTTTGCGGATACGCCGGGGTTGAAGCTGACGGGCGGTAGCGGGAACAGGATTTGAGGCTACGCTCGCCGATTCATCATGCGGGATTCCCGTCGAATAACTTTTTGCCGATCCAGTTCCGCAGCAGCGCCGTGCCGTGGTGTTCGTCGCAGCCGTCTACAGCGAGCGCCCGCGGTCCGGGCCGAATGCTCGATCCGGCCTGCCCGGTTAAATTATCCCCAAGGTATACGCCTTCAGCGTTGCGGCCGCCCGCGTGGAACATTCCAATTTCCGGAAAATGCTTTCCACGTGCGTGCGCACGGTGCTGGGGCTCACTGCCAGGCTGCGGGCGACTTCCTTGTTGCTTTCCCCGAGACTGATCCTGGCCAATACTTCGGTTTCGCGTTCGCTCAGCACAGTGGCGGTCTTCGCGGCCGGCTTCGCTCCCTGGCCGGTTGCCGCGGCCACGACCGCATCGACGACGACAGGGTCGAACCGCCCTTGCCGCGCTTCCTCATGCAGGAGCGTTGCGGCGTCTTCCTTGCCGAAAGCGGCGCGCCACGGTCTGGCCGAGCACAAAGCGGTCCAGGCGACGGCGGTTGCCAGCGTGCGTTGCGCAACGGTGATCGCGTCGCCGGCCAGGCTGCGAAAGTAACCTGAGCCGTCCTGACGCTCGTAGGCGTGCGAAGCAAGGCCGACTTCCGCCGTCAGGCTGCGGATCTGTTGCACGGCGCGCCAGGTCCAATAGGGGGCGAGCCGGGCTTGTTCCCACACCGAGGCATCGAGCTTGCCCGGCGTGTTCCATATCCGGTTGGGGATGGCGGCGCGGCCTATGCCGTGTATCAGGCCGGCGCCGTATAGCTGTTCGCAGACTTGCGGCGCCAGCCCCTGCGCGATGCCGGCGTTGCGCGCCAGTTCGGCCACCTGGCGCGAATAGCCGGCCAGCCACGGCAGCTTCAAATCGATGACGTCCGCGACCATGGTCAAGGGGATTGCGGTCGACTTTGTGACGGCTGGCATGCGGCTGTCGAGCAGGCTCGATTCTTCCACGCCGAGCTGCGCCAGCCAATCCCTCGCATGACGGCTCAACAGCCGGGCCAGCTCGGCGGGATATTTGGCGTCGCCGTGGCGCTCGACAAAGGCCAGCGCAGCATCGATGCCATGGATGCGGCCCAGCACTTCGAGGTCGCCGGCCAGCGCGACGTAGTAGACCGTCGCCGGTATATCGGGATAGCTCACACCCCGCGGCAGGCCCTTGCCATTGCAGGTCTCAAAGACGTGGCGCAGCCCGCTCTCGACGGCCGGCGGCAGACGCAGCATCACGGCGATATCGCCGGACACCTCACAATGGATTTGCGCCAGCGGAAAAACCCCTTCGCGCGAGATATTGGGCAAGGGTTGCAGCGCCTGCGCCATGTCTCTGCGGCCGGCCACGTCGTCACCCAGCAGCTCGCCGAAGCCGGCGGCATTGGCGGTGCAGCCCGACCAACGCAGCATGGCGACGCAATAAGCCGCTTCGCACTGCGCCGCGTCTGCGCCATCGGCCGCCGCCAGCATGGCCGCCAGCCTCGCGGTGCGCAAAGAATGATTGGTCGGCTGGCCCCGGCTCAGGTCGCCGACAAAGGCCAGGGCCAGCATGGCGTCGCTTACCGGTACGGTGGATACGCTAATCATAGTAGGGTGGATTCAGTCGCTTTGCGGCCTTGCCGGTTTGACACGATTTTATCACCATGGGGTACGCGCCAAGGTCGGTCATTCGACCGATGGGCAGCGCCGGGGCCCCTCAGCATACTGTGGTTTCCGCGGCGCACTGCCGCAAACCATCGACAGGACAATCACCATGCCATTCCGTACGACTCTTGCACCCATCTTCGCTGCCATCGGACTGCTGGCAGGCAGCGCCGCCCATGCCGCCCAGGACCGGACCTCGGCTGCAACAGCGCCCGTGGCCGCTGCCCACCCTACCTCGGTCGTCATCGTCCATGGCGCCTTCGCCGATGGTTCCGACTGGAGCAAGGTCATTCCCTTGTTGCAGGCCAAAGGCATCAGTGTCCGCGCGGTACAAAACGGCTTGAATTCGCTGGCCGACGACGTCGCCACGACCAGGCGCGCCATCAATGACGCGCCCGGCAAGGTGGTGCTGGTCGGTCACTCCTGGGGCGGCATGGTGATCACCGAAGCCGGTGCGAACGACAAGGTTGCCGGTCTGGTCTACGTGGCCGCATTTGCGCCCGAAGCGGGGCAGAACGCGATGGACGTAGGCAAAGATTTCCCGCCCTCCCCGGGCATCCAGAAAGTGGCGCCCGACAGCGAAGGCTATCTCTACCTTCCCGCCGAAGCCGTCGCCGAAGATTTCGCCCAGGATTTGCCCGCCAAACGAACCGCCGTCATGGCGGCGACCCAAGGCCCGCTCAACAGCAAGGCACTGGGAGAAAAGGCCAGCGTTGCGGCCTGGAGCAGCAAGCCTTCGTGGTACATCGTCAGCGAAAAGGACCGCATGATAGACC
>DASVYZ010000565.1:0-3944 GCA_036391935.1 Burkholderiaceae bacterium
GACCGACCTGTTTGCACGCTATCAGCCTTGGCGCCGTATCGTTGAACCCGGTTTCTGGGTTGCGCTCGCCTTTACCGAGGCCTTGTTCAACAGTTGGACTGCGTGGATCGAGGCCACGCGCAGCGGGGCCGAGGTAGCCTATTGGGAGCCGATGGTTTGGGAAGCCAGCAGCAATGTTGTGATTCTGTTGCTGATTCCAGCCATCCTGGCTTTTGAGCGGCGGTTTTCCCTGCAATGGAATTTGCTCAAGAGAAATCTACCCATGCATGTTGCCGGTTCGATTGCTTTCAGCTTGGTCCATGTCGGCGCAATGGTCTTGTTGCGCAAGCTGGCGTATGCAACGCAAGGCATGGATTATCGTTTTGGCAATGTTCCGAAGGAATTGTTTTACGAATACCTGAAGGATGTGCGAGGCTACATTTCCATCCTTGCCATGGCCTTGACCTATCGCTTTGTCATGCTGCGCCTGCAGGGCGAGGCCAAGTTGCTTGGGGAGCCCGATGAAGGCCCGCCGGTGGAACCAGTGGAGCAGCCGGTGCGCTTCCTGGTGCGCAAGCTGGGCAAGGAATTTCTGCTGCCTGCGGCCGAAATCGAATCGGCCCAGGCTTGGGGCAACTACGTCAATTTGCGCGTGCGCGGGCACGACTATCCCTTGCGCTCGACCATGGCCGCGATTGAGCAAAGGCTTGATGCAAAACGCTTCGTGCGCGTGCATCGCAGCTATATCGTCAATCTCGATTTCGTGGTCGAGATAGAACCGCTCGACTCGGGCGACGCGCGCGCCAAGTTGCGCGACGGCAGCTATGTTCCGGTGAGCCGGCGCTACCGTGACGACTTGCGCAAGCTGTCCGGGGGAAGTTGATGTTGCCGCTATAATAGCGGCAACATCAAGAAGAAGGATTTCCCCATGCTCGTCATGATCGCCGGCCTCATCGTCTTTCTCGGCGTGCATTCGCTGCGCATATTTGCCGATGGCTGGCGCACGGCGCAGATCGCGCGTATGGGCAGGCTGCCTTGGCGCGGCCTCTATTCGCTGGTCTCGCTGGCCGGATTCGCATTGGTTGTCTGGGGCTATGGCATGTCGCGGCTCGAGCCTGTCGTGGTCTGGTCTCCTCCCATCTTCATGCGTCATCTTACGGCCTTGCTGGTGTTGATCGCCTTCATCCTTGTCGTTGCGGCCTACGTGCCGGGCAATGGCATCAAGGCGCGCATCGGCCACCCCATGCTGGCCGGCATCAAGATCTGGGCTTTGGGCCACCTGCTGGCCAACGGCACCTTGAACGACATCGTCCTGTTCGGCTCTTTCCTGATCTGGTCCATTGCCTTGTTCGCGGTATCGCGCCGACGCGACCGTGCCGCCGGCGTCGCCTATCCCGTGGCAGGCACGGGGCGCACAGCCTTGACGGTTGTCGTCGGCGCGATCGCCTGGCTGCTTTTTGCCATGATCGGGCATCGCTTGTTGATCGGCGTCAACCCATTTGCCTGATTTGCCGGCTCCCCATACGTTTTCCGTCGATTTCGCCGGTACGAGCCTGCGCGGCGACGCCACGCATGGCGAATGCGGCAACGTGTTGCTGCTGCATGGCGCCGGCGCCAGCGCCCGCAATAAATTCTCCATCCTGCGCCATGCGCTCGAAGCGCGCGGCGTCGGCATGACTTGCTTCGATTGCATAGGGCACGGCGAGACGGGAGGCGAGATGTCGGAATCGTCGCTTCTATCGCGCACGCGCCAGGCCGAAGCCGTGATCGCCCATCGCGGCTTGGAATGCGGCATGGACGCGCCGCTTTCGCTGATCGGTTTCAGCATGGGCGCCTACAACGCGATCAGGTTGACGCAGACGCACGAGGTGGGATCGCTGATCCTGATCGTGCCGGGCGTCTACACGCCTTCGGCTTATGGCTTGCCGTTCGGGCCGCAATTTTCAAGCGCGATACGGCGTGAGCGCAGCTGGGAAGACAGCGATGCCTGGGAAATATTAAGCCGCTATCGCGGCCGCCTGCTCGTGATCGCCGCCGGCAACGACGCCGTGATTCCGCGCGAAATACCGGAGCGCCTGGTCGCGTCAAGCGTAAATGCGCAATGGCGCAGGCTGCTGGTGGTGCCCGACACCGAGCATCGTCACTTGTTTGCTCCCTTGCTCGAGCGGCCGAAGGAATTCGACGATGCCATGGCGCTGATCGGGCATTGCCTCCATCTGTCCTAATCCGGACCTTTGAACGCCTCGATGATGGGACAGGCCTGTGCCGCGCCGCTGTGTTCGCATTCATGCAGCAAGTGCGCCAGCGCGCCCTCCATGCGTTGCAAGTCGAGAATTTTCTCCCGCACGTTGTCGAGACGTGACCGTGCCAGCTCCCGTACCCTGGTGCGGTCGGCGCCATCGTTCAATTGCAGCAGCTGACTGATTTCGTCGAGCGAAAAGCCCAGCCCCTGGGCGCGCTTGACGAAACGTATCCGCTCGACGGCATCGATCGGATAATGGCGGAAAGCCTGGCCTTGCTGCAAAGGCGCGCCGGCAGGGAGCAAGCCCAATCTTTGGTAGTAGCGCACGGTCTCGATGCCGACCCCGGCGGCTTTGGCCAATCGGCCTATGGTCAAGCCTGTTCCCATGTCACCGCTCCAGGCGCGCGTGCCGCAGCCGCAAGGCATTGGCGATCACGGTGACCGAACTCAGGCTCATCGCCGCGCTCGCGATCATCGGGCTCAAGAGCCAGCCGAACCAGGGGAAGAACACGCCGGCCGCCAGCGGTACGCCGAGAAAATTGTAGACGAAGGCGAAAAACAGGTTTTGCCGTATGTTGCGCATGGTGGCTCGGGCAAGATGTCTTGCCCGAGCCAGGGCGCGCAAATCGCCATGCGGCAGGACGATGTCGGCACTTTCGATGGCGATATCGGTGCCGCTGCCCATGGCAATGCCCACCTGCGACTCGGCCAGGGCCGGCGCATCGTTGATGCCGTCTCCCACCATGGCGACGCGCAAGCCCCGCGCCTTCCATTGCGCGATCAGCGCGCGTTTGTCCTGCGGCAGCAGCTCGGCATGGCATTCGTCGATGCCGGCTTCCTGCGCCGCCGCCCGTACCGCGCCTTCGCGGTCGCCCGACAGCACGACGACGCGCAGGCCCGTCGCCTGCAGTTCGCGCACGGCGTTCGCCGCCTCGGGCTTCAAGCGATCCGCCAGTGCCAGTGCGCAGACTGCCTGGCCTGCGATGGCGAGGAAGACCAGGCTGCGGTCGGCATTGGCTTCGATGAAAGCGGAAAACGGTGCGAGGTCGATGTGTTGCTCCTGCCTCAAGCGCGCGCTGCCGAGCAGGCAGGCTTTCCCGTCTATGCTTGCGCCGATTCCCAGGCCGCGCAGGGCGTTGAAGTTTTCCACCTTTAGCGTTACGTCCGTTGCCGCGCGGGCATGGCGCAACAGGGCGCGTGCCAGGCCGTGCTCGCTGCCCGATTCGAGCGCGGCCAGGCAAGCCATGGCATATGTCCGATCCATCGTTGCGATGCAGCGGTCTTCGACCACTTCCGCCTGGCCCGTGGTCAGCGTGCCGGTCTTGTCGATGGCCAGCATATCGACCGTCTCGAACGCCTGCAGGGCCGCCGCGTCCTTGACCAATATGCCGGAATGCGCGCCGCGCCCTACGCCCAGCATGACCGCCACAGGCGTGGCCAGGCCGAGCGCGCAGGGGCAGGCAATGATCAATACCGAAACTGCCGCTACCATTCCGTTGGCCATCGCCGGTGCCGGGCCGAGCAGGGTCCAGGCCAGGAAGCTGGCGACGGCGCACAGGATCACGGCCGGCACGAACCACGCCGCCACCTTGTCGGCAAGCTGCTGGATCGGGGCGCGCGAGCGTCCCGCTTCATTGACCATGGCCACGATTTGCGCCAGCGCGGTGTCGCGCCCAACCTTGTCCGCACGCAGCAGCAGCGTGCCATCCTGATTCAATGTTCC
>DASVYZ010000566.1:0-8984 GCA_036391935.1 Burkholderiaceae bacterium
GGCGCGATCAAGCTGGCGCGCAAGTACGGCAAGGTGCACAAGAACGCGGCAGGACAGCACCGCTACGAGATCATCACCTTCGAGCAAGGCTTCCATGGCCGCACGCTCGCCACCATGTCGGCTTCGGGCAAGCCGGGCTGGGACACGATCTTCGCACCACAGGTCGACGGTTTTCCCAAGGCGCAGTTGAACGACCTGGAAAGCGTGGAGAGTCTGATCACGGACAAAACCGTGGCCGTGATGCTGGAGCCGATCCAGGGCGAAAGCGGCGTAATTCCGGCATCGCGCGAGTTCATGCAAGGCTTGCGCGCACTGACTGAGAAACACGGCTTGCTCTTGATCGTCGACGAGGTGCAAACCGGCATGGGGCGCACCGGCGAATTGTTCGCCTACGAATTGGCCGGTATCGAGCCGGACATCATGACCTTGGGCAAAGGCATAGGCGGCGGGGTGCCGCTGGCCGCCCTACTGTGCACGGAACCAGCCGCAGTCTTCGAACCGGGCGACCAGGGCGGCACTTATACCGGCAATCCGCTGATGGCTGCCGTCGGCGTGGCCGTGACCAAAGAATTGCTGCAGCCCGGCTTTTTGAAGTCAGTGGCGGACAAGGGGGTGTATCTGAGCAAGGTGCTGTTGAAGTTATCCGACCGTTATGGCCTCGATGGCGAACGCGGCGCAGGCTTGCTGCGCGCGCTCAAGCTGGGCAAGGACATCGGTCCGGCCATCGTGGAGACGGCGCGCGAACTGCAGCCCACGGGCCTGCTGATCAATTCGCCGCGCCCCAACCTGCTCCGTTTCATGCCGGCGTTGAACGTGACGACGCAGGAGATCGATCAGATGGCGGAGATGCTTGCCGCAGTATTGGATAACCTGGCGTAAACATCCTGGATTACGCAATGAAAGTGTAACGAGATGATCGAAATCTCCTGCGACAAAACCCGGCTGGACATTCCGTTAATCCATGCCTTTCTGACCACGGAATCGACCTGGGCCATAGGCATCGGCCTGCCATTGGTGCAAAAGGCGCTCGACAACTCGCTATGCTTCGGCGCTTACGAGAATGACAAACAAGTAGGCTTCGCCCGCGTGGTAACCGACTGCGCCACCTTCGGCTATCTATGCGATGTGATGGTGCCCACGGAGCATCGCGGACGCGGGATTTCGAGATTGCTGATGGACGCTGTGACGGCACATCCCGACTTGCAGGGACTGCGCCGCTTCACCCTGGTGACGTCGACAGCGGCATCGCTCTATGCGAAATACGGCTGGACACCGCTCCACGCGCCGGCGGCGCACATGGAGCGGTTCGATCCGGATATCTACAAACGCTGATTATTTCTTGGGCGGGATGTAAAGGTCCGTAATCGACCCCAAGCCCATCTCCGCCGCAAACATCGGCGTCTCGGACAAGGTCGGGTGCGCATGCACCGTCAACGCCAGGTCTTCCAGATCCGCGCCCATTTCCATCGCCAGCACGGTCTCGGCCAGCAGCTCGCCGGCGTTCACGCCGACGATACCGGCGCCGATGATGCGCTTGGTCGCGGGATCCCACAACAGCTTGGTAATGCCGTCGTCGCGGCCCATGGCGAGAGCGCGGCCCGAAGCAGCCCAAGGGAAGCTGGCTTTCTCGAACGGGATACCCTTGGCCTTGGCTTCGGCTTCGGTCACGCCCATCCAGGCGATTTCGGGGTCGGTGTAAGCCACCGAGGGGATAGTCATCGCATCGAACGCCACCTTGTGCCCGCCTATCACTTCGGCCGCCACCTTGGCTTCATTGGTGGCCTTGTGCGCCAGCATGGGATCGCCGCAGATGTCGCCGATAGCGTAAATGTGCGGCACGTTGGTGCGCTGCTGCTTGTCGACCGGGATGAAGCCGCGATCGGTCACCGCGACACCGGCCTTCTCGGCCGCGATTTCCTTGCCGTTGGGACGACGGCCGACGGCCAGCAGCACCATGTCGTACAGTTGCGGCTCCTTCGGTGCATTGTCGCCCTCGAAATGGGCGAGCAGGCCCTCGGGCTTGGCTTCGAGCTTGCTGACCTTGGTCTTGAGGTAGATCGCTTCGTAGCGCTTCTCGATGCGCTTTTGCAGCGGCTTGACGATGTCGCGGTCGGCCGCCGGAATCAAGCCATCGAGGAATTCCACCACCGTCACCTTGGTGCCCAACGCGTCATACACGCAAGCCATTTCCAGGCCGATAATACCGCCGCCGATGACCAGCATGCGTTTCGGAATCTGGCGCAGTTCGAGCGCGCCGGTCGAATCGATCAGACGCTGGTCCTCATAGGGGAAGCCCGGAATCTTCGCGACCGACGAGCCGGCGGCGATGATGGCGTTCTTGAAGCCCACGGTCTTGGCTCCATCCTTGGTCTCGACGGTCAGCGTATTGGGCGAGCTGAACGCGCCCTTACCCGTCACGACTTGCACCTTGCGCGCCTTGGCCAGACCGGAGAGGCCGCCGGTCAGCTTCTTGATCACGCTATCCTTCCAGCCGCGCAACGCGTCGATATCGACTTCGGGCTTGCCCATCTTGACGCCCAAGTGCGACATTTCTTCGGCTTCCGTGATGACCTTGGCCGCATGCAGCAGCGCCTTGGAGGGAATGCAGCCGACATTCAGGCATACGCCTCCCAGCACGGCATCGCGCTCGACCAGCACGACTTTCTGGCCCAGGTCGGCGGCGCGGAAAGCGGCGGTATAGCCGCCGGGGCCTGCACCCAACACCAGCGTATCGCACTCAATGTCGACCGTGCCCGAGAAGCTCGATGCAACCGGTGCGGGCGCGGGGGGGGCAGCCGTTACTGATGGAGCAGCTGCGGGTGCGGGAGCAGCAGCCGGCGCAGGCGCGGCGGCGCCAGCCGATGCTTCGAGCATCAACAGCAGCGACCCCTCAGCAACCTTGTCGCCCAGCTTGACCTTCATTTCCCTGATCACGCCCGCATGCGAAGACGGAATTTCCATGCTGGCCTTGTCGGATTCGACCGTCACCAGCGATTGCTCGGCCTTGATCGTGTCGCCCACCTTGACCAGCACTTCGATAACTTCGACTTCCTTGAAATCGCCGATATCCGGCACCTTGACTTCAATCATGCTCATGTGTTGCTCCAGTTGATTTTTAGAAGCTTATTCAGCCATGTCTATAACGTGGACCTGATACGGCGCGCCGGAACTCTTGTCGAACTCGATACCGGCTCGCACGCCGATTTCGGCGATCGCGTGCGCATCAAGGTCTTGTTCATAGGCGACGAACATCGCGCCAAGCGCGAAATTGCGCCCGCTGCCTATGCCCCAGAAACGGTCGAAGGAAAACACTTCGCGCAGCGAATAGATGCCGAAGATGCCGTGCGGGTTGGCCACCAGGGTGGTGATCTGCGACGATTCGTAAGGATCTTCTTCCTCTTCCTTGGGGTTGAGGAAGTATTTCTCCTTCAGGATCACATGCACCTTGGTGAACGTCTCGAACACCTCCTCGCGCGTGGAGAGTCGGCATTCCTCGCCCATCTCGGTCAGGAGCTTTCTCATGACCGGGAAGTGCGCCGCCGTGCCTGCCAGCGTGATGTAGGAATCGCCGATCTTGAAGATCTTGTCGTTCTCTTCGTAGCTGCGCGAGAGCCGCGTATCGCCGAAGGTCACGAGCGAATCGGCAGCAATGGCAATCTGCCGCCCCTTCTTCACTACGACGGAAGTCGTCATCGCGAACCCTTACAGCAAAACCTTGCGCATGTCGGACAGCACCTCGGCCAGATATACCGTGAAGCGCGCGCCCATGGCGCCATCGATCACGCGGTGGTCGTAGGACAGCGAAAGCGGCAGCATCAGGCGCGGCTGGAATTGCTTGCCATCCCACACGGGCTTGAAGTCCGATTTCGACAGGCCGAGGATGGCCACTTCGGGTGCGTTGATGATCGGCGTAAAGGCCGTGCCGCCAATGCCGCCGAGCGAGGAAATGGTGAAGCTTGCGCCTTGCATGTCGGCCGGCTTCAACTTGCCTTCGCGCGCCTGGGCTGAAAGTTCCCCCATCTCTTGCGCGATCTGCGCGATACCCTTCTTGTCGGCATCCTTGATCACCGGCACCACAAGCCCGTTGGGCGTGTCGGCGGCAAAACCGATGTGATAATACTTCTTGAGGATCAGGTTGGCCCCTTCGGCATCGAGCGAGGCGTTGAAGGCCGGGAATTTCTTCAGCGCTGCGACACTGGCCTTGATGACGAAGGCCAGCATGGTCAGCTTCATGCCGGACTTGGCATTGGCCGTGTTGGTATCCTTGCGGAATTGCTCAAGCTCGGTCACGTCGGCTTCGTCGAATTGCGTGACGTGCGGAATCATGACCCAGTTTCGGTGCAGGTTCGGACCGCTGATCTTCTTGATGCGCGAAAGCGCCAGCAACTCGGTCTCGCCGAACTTCGAGAAGTCGAGAGAAGGCCACGGCAACAAATCGAGGCCGGCACCGGAACCGCCCTTGGGCGCCGCACCGGTCGCGACCGAGCCGGACATCACGCCCTTGACGAAATTCTGCACGTCTTCCTGCGTGATGCGACCATTGGGGCCGGAGCCGGCGACACGGGTCAAGTCAACGCCGAGTTCGCGCGCGAACTTGCGCACCGAAGGCGAAGCATGCGGCAAGCCGGCCGGTCCGGGCAAGGCGGGTGTCGGCGCTGCAGCAGCGGGAGCAGTTGCAGCCGGTGCGGGTGAAGGCGCCGGCGCAGGTTTGCTCTCGGCAGCTGGCGCCGGGGCCGGAGCGGCAGGCGCCGGAGCCGCAGCAGGGGCCGGAGCGGCAGCTGCACCGTCGGCTTCCACCAGAAGCAACAGCGTCCCTTCGGCCACCTTGTCGCCGACCTTGACCTTCATTTCCTTGATCACGCCCGCATGCGAAGACGGAATCTCCATGCTGGCCTTGTCGGATTCGACCGTGACGAGTGATTGATCGACCTTGATCGTATCGCCCACCTTGACCATCACTTCGATGACTTCGACTTCCTTGAAGTCACCGATATCGGGGACTTTGACTTCCACCATGCTCATAGTTCTCGCTCCATGGCGCCACTGCGGGCGCGGGATTTGGTTAGTGTTTTGTAGGTGACTCGGCTAACTTAACTCCCTCTCCCGCTTGCGGGAGAGGGGTTCCTATCCATTTCCTCTCCCCCTGTGGGAAAGAGGTTATTGATCATTACTGCGTAACAGGGTTAGGCTTGTTCGGATCAATTCCATACTTCTTGATCGCCTCAGCCACCTTGGCCGCCGGCAACGCGCCGTCTTCCGCCAGCGACTTCAGCGCAGCCACGGTCACATAGTGGCGATTCACTTCGAAGAACTCGCGCAGCTTGGCGCGCGTATCCGAGCGGCCGAAACCATCCGTGCCCAATACCTTGTAGGTGCGGCCCTTCGGCACGAACGCGCGGACCTGCTCGGCATAGGTGCGCATGTAGTCGGTCGAGACCACGATAGGCCCAGCCGTATCCTGCAGGCTCTTGGTGAAATGCGACACGCGCGGCTCCTTGGCCGTCGGATTGAGCATGTTCCAGCGCTCGACATCCTGGCCGTCGCGCGCCAGCAAGGTGAACGAAGGTGCGGACCAGACGTCGGCGTCGACGCCCCAATCGTTCTTGAGCAGATCGGCGGCGGCAATCACTTCGCGCAGGATGGTGCCCGAACCGAGCAGTTGCACGCGCAGCTTGCTCTTCTTTTCCTCGCTCGGCTGCAGCAGGTACAAGCCCTTCAGGATGCCTTCCTCCTGGCCGGCCTTCAAGCCGGGATGCGAGTAGTTCTCGTTCATCAGAGTGATGTAGAAAAACACGTCCTCCTGCTGCTCAACCATGCGCTTCAAGCCGCTGTGGATGATGACCGCGACTTCATGCGCAAACGTCGGATCGTAGGGCACGCAGTTCGGAATCGTCGAGGCCAGCACGTGGCTGTGGCCGTCTTCGTGCTGCAAGCCTTCGCCGTTCAAGGTGGTACGGCCGGCAGTGCCCCCCAAGAGGAAGCCGCGTGCGCGCATGTCGCCGGCAGCCCAAGCCAGGTCGCCGATACGCTGCAGGCCGAACATCGAGTAATAGGTGTAGAACGGGATCATCACCCGGTTATTGGTCGAGTAGGACGTCGCGGCGGCGATCCAGGAACTCATGCCGCCGGCTTCGTTGATGCCTTCCTGCAGGATCTGGCCGGCCTTGTCTTCGCGGTAGTACATCACCTGGTCCTTGTCGACCGGTTCGTACAACTGGCCGACCTGGCTGAAGATGCCGATCTGGCGGAACAGGCCTTCCATGCCGAAGGTGCGCGACTCGTCCACCATGATGGGAACGACGCGCGGGCCCAGGTTGGGGTCGCGCAGCAAGGACGTCAGCACGCGCACGTAGGAAGCGGTGGTGGAAATCTCGCGCCCTTCGGCGGTCGGCTCCAGCATCGCCTGGAAGGCGGACAATTCGGGCACGGGCAGTTGCTCGTCGGTCTTTTCGCGGCGCTGCGGCAGGTAACCGCCCAAGGCCTTGCGGCGCTCGTGCAGATATTGCATTTCGGGCGCGTCGTCGGACGGCTTGAAGAAAGGAATTTCGGGCAGCTTGTCGTCCGGGATCGGTAACTGGAAGCGGTCGCGCATGGCCTTGATCGCTTCGTCGTCGAGCTTCTTGGTGTTGTGCGCGGTGTTGCGCGCTTCGCCGGCCTTGCCGAAACCATAGCCCTTGATGCTCTTGACCAGCAGCACGGTCGGCTGGCCCTTGTGTTCCTGCGCGACCTTGAAGGCGGCATAAATCTTGTGCGGGTCGTGGCCGCCGCGCGTGAGGCGCCAGATGTCGTCGTCCGACATCTTGCTGACCATTTCCAGCAGCTTGGGATGCTTGCCGAAGAAATGCTTGCGCACGTAGGCGCCATCCTTGGCCTTGTAATTCTGGTATTCGCCGTCGACGGTTTCCATCATCACGCGCTGCAGGATGCCTTCCTTGTCCTTGGCCAGAAGCTCGTCCCAGCCGCTGCCCCAGATGACCTTGACCACGTTCCAGCCGGCGCCGCGGAAATCCGACTCCAGTTCCTGGATGATCTTGCCGTTGCCGCGCACCGGGCCGTCCAGGCGTTGCAGGTTGCAGTTGACGACGATGACGAGATTGTCGAGCTGCTCGCGCCCGGCCATGCCGATGGCGCCCATCGATTCCGGCTCGTCCATCTCGCCGTCGCCGCAGAAAGCCCAGACCTTGCGTTTTTCCGTATCGGCGATATTGCGTGCGTGCAAGTATTTGAGGAAACGCGCCTGGTAGATCGCCATCAAGGGGCCGAGGCCCATCGAGACGGTCGGGAATTGCCAGAAGTCGGGCATCAGCTTCGGATGCGGGTAGGAAGACAAGCCCTTGCCGTCGACTTCACGGCGGAAGTGCAGCAATTGCTCTTCGGACAGACGGCCTTCGAGGAAGGCGCGCGCATAGATACCGGGCGAGGAATGGCCCTGAATATACAGCAGGTCGCCGCCGTGGTCGGCCGTAGGCGCATGCCAGAAATGGTTGAAGCCAATGCCGAGCATGTTGGCCAGCGAAGCAAAGGAGGATAGGTGGCCGCCCAAGTCGCCATCGAGGCGGTTGGCCTTGACCACCATCGCCATGGCGTTCCAGCGCATCCAGGAACGCAGGCGTTCTTCGTATTCGAGGTTGCCGGGGCAGTGCTCGCCGAGGTGCTCCGGAATGGTATTGACGTAGGCGGTATTGCTGGAGAACGGGATATGGGCGCCGCGGCGGCGCGCCAGGTCGACCATGCGCTCCATCAGGTAATGCGCGCGCTCCGGCCCTTCCTTCTCGATGACGGCTTCGAGGGCATCGAGCCACTCCTGGGTTTCCATCACATCGGGGTCGTTGGCGGCTTGCGCCAGGACCTGGTCGAGCTGGGCTGACATGGTGCGTCTCCTATGAAGTCTGCGATGAAGTTTGCATCACCATACCCACCGCGAACTGCAGCCGCGGACTGGCATTGTGGAACAAATCTGGAAATTAGGTAATGGATTCTAACAGTACTTTTTGCAATTTTCAAATTATGACATTCGATTTCATATTGCGAAATTATAGTAAGGGTCGAGATCCGAATTCAAAAGGCACACAAGAGGGCACAATATGACAACATCGGCAAGCTACACCGCTATCGCACAAGAACTTTATGTGGCCTATTTCGGCCAGCTTGCAGAATTTCGATACGGTGCAGGCAGCGGCACATGCCCCACGATACTTGCCGGCTTGTCGGCCAGGCGCAGCAATTTGTCACGTTCGAGCTCGAAAACCTATTCGATCGCGCCACTTGCAGGCCTGCGATTCTGGAGCGACGCGCTCTTGACCGGCTCCATGACACCCGGCGAAGCGGCGATGGAAATCGCGCATGGCATCGGCACTTTCGGTGCCGCACGGCAATATATTTAGATTGACGCCATGCGGCTGCTTCGGCAGCCGCATGTCCCTCCTGCTCCCGGACGCCTTCCGTGCCGGGACAATAGCTTGCCGGCCCGCCTCCAGCGCCCAGCCTACGACGCTCGCCTGAAGGCCTTGGCGGCAAATGAGCAAGTATAATTCCCGGCATCACCCCTTTCATTCCCGGTTCGCCCCCCATGACTGCCCAACTGATCAGCGGTACCCAACTCTCCCAACACATCCGCGCCGACGTCGCCGCGCGCGCGGCAGCCTTGACGGCCAAGGGCAAGCAGCCCGGCCTGGCCGTGATCCTGGTCGGGGAAGACCCGGCCAGCCAGGTTTATGTGAAAAACAAGATCAAGGCTTGCGCCGACACCGGCATCCGCTCGGTGTTCGACAAATATGAAGCCACGCTGTCCGAAGCCGATTTGCTGGCGCGCATCGCCGCCCTGAACGCCGACCCGGCCGTGCACGGCATCCTGGTGCAGATGCCCCTGCCCAAGCACATCGACCCGCAAAAGGTGATTGCCGCAATTTCAACTGCCAAGGACGTGGACGGTTATTCGGTTCTCTCCGCCGGCGAACTGGTGGCCGGCCTGCCCGGTTTCCGTC
>DASVYZ010000567.1:0-2919 GCA_036391935.1 Burkholderiaceae bacterium
TCCATATTGCGCAGGCGCATGCCGGCCTGTTGCCGCTTGAACCGAACGCCCGTGCGCGCGCCATCACCTGGATGTTTGCCGCCTTGAACACGATTGAACCGCTGATCCTGGATCGCCAAATCGCCATCTTTACGGAAAACGAGGAACCCTGGGCCGAGCGGCGTCTGCCGCTTGTCGATGCGCGCATCACCAAGCGGCTTACCGAGCTTGCCGGCTACCTCGGCGAGGCCGAGTGGCTCGACGGCGAGTTCAGCGCCGGCGATCTCTTGATGGTGACCGTGTTGCGCAGGGCGGGTGTTGCGGGTTTGCTCAACGAACACGCCAATCTCGCGGCCTACGTGGCCCGGGCGGAAGCGAGGCCGGCGTACCAACGCGCTTTCGCTGCGCAATTGGCGGTATTTACCGCTGCGTCGGCAGGCTGAATCCTTTCTGTTCAATTTCCTCGGTTGCAAAAACGGCTCACTTTCACGGGGCCTCGCATTGCTGGTCGGGTGCGATGCGGGATGAGCGACAAGGAGGGGGGGCATAGAGGGGGGGCATGGCCGGCCGGACTGGCAGCGGCATATTTCCCGGAACAAGGCGGACTCGCCCCCTCTATTGAATTTCATTCGTCGTATTGGTGCTTTTAGCAATTGCAACGCGATGCGGCCGCTTGCAGAATGCAGAACTATTGCCTTTGGTACATATCGAACAAATGTTCATGAGGTTCAGAAAGGCCGCCGCCGCATGCACGTTGGCGCTCGCGGCTTTCGGTGCAGCGACCGTCCACGCCCAGAGTTTCGAGGACCACCCTGACTGGCCCGGCGCCGGCCAGCTCTTCGTCGGCACCAACTACCAGCCCTTCGACCGCAGCGGCCGCGAGCAGATCGAGCATGACATTGCTCGCATGAAGCAGGCCGGCTTCAAGGTCGTACGCATGGGAGACCTGTCGTGGGATTCGTTCGAGCCCGCCGAAGGCAAGTTCGACTTCAGACTGTTCGACTGGATCATGGACCGCATGCAGGCCGCCGGCCTGAAGGTCATCATGGACATCCCGGGCCAGCCGGCGCCGATATGGCTGCACAAGAAGTACCCGGGTGTCGACCTTGTCGACCCGCAGGGGGCGCGGCTCGATCCGGCCGAGCGCTACATGGACGACACCAGCGATCCGGACTACCGGCGCCTGCTGCGCCGCCTTGCCGACACGATGACCAGACGCTATGCCAGGCATCCGGCGCTGTTCGCCATCGGCTACAACAACGAGAGCGGCAACGGCATGGTGTCGTACTCGGAGCCCGACCGCAAGCGCTTCATCGGCTGGCTCAAAAAGAAATACGGCACCCTGGAAGCGCTGAATCATGCCTGGGCCACGCAACGCTGGTCGCGCCGTATCGGCGCCTGGGACGAAGTGCGCCTGCCATACATCGAAGGCGTCGGCCCCCACGAGCGTTACCTCGACATGCGGCGCTTCTGGTCGGAGCAGACCATCGAAGTGCTGGAGCTGCTGGAGGCTGTGCGCAAGAAGAACGTGCCGGACAAGCCTGCCATCTCCAACCTGTGGGACAGCGCCCCGCGCAAGGGCTTCGACTATCTGGCAACCTATCGCCGTTACGTGAGCTACGGCGCGATGGGCTTCTACCCCGGTGACCCGCTTAGCAGCGCCTTCGAGGCAACGATGATGCGCGCCGGCATGGACGCACCGATCTGGTTCAACGAGTTCACTGCCGGCGGTTCCGGCTACTACGGCACTCCGGGGCGCTCGCGCATGTGGGCTCACTTCGGCCTGCTCATGGGCGCGCAGGCGGTGATGCCGTGGACCTGGCACAGCCACCACGGCGGCGAGGAACAGGCACTGTTCGGCCTGATCGACCATGACGACCGGGCGTCGTGGAAGCTCGACGAATTCGCCGCCGTCGCCAAGGAATTCGCCAAGCTGGAGAAGCTCGGCTTCCCGCGCATGCAGCAGCCGAAGGTGGCCATCGCCTATGCCTTCGACAACATGATCGCGACCAACCTGCCGAAGGAGGGCATGGGCAACACGGTGCGGTCATACATCAACCCAGGCTACATGAAGCAGGCCCACAACGCCTACGAGCCGCTGTTCAAAGACAACATCGATATCGCCGTCATCCACATCGGCCATGAGGATCTGAGCCGTTACCGGCTTGTCGTGGTGCCCGGCATGTACCTGCTCGACAAGGCCTCCACCGACAACCTGCGCAAGTTTGTCGCCGAAGGCGGCACGGCGATCATGACCGCACAGTCGGCCAAGGTGAACGACCATAACCAGTGGCACGACACGCCATTGCCCGGCGGCCTGACCGACGTGTTCGGCCTGCGCACCAACGCGTTCTACAACGCCGGCACGCTGCAGACCACGATCGGCGGGGAAGAAATCAAGGCCGAGCTGGGTGCCTATGAGGTGCTGGAGCCGTCCACCGCCGAGGTGCTGGCGCGCTTTGTGAACGTCGAGGGCGAGCCTCCGGCCGTCACCGTCAACCGCTTCGGCAAGGGCCGCGCGATCTACGTCGCCACGGCGGCGCACCCGCGGCTCATGACGCCCTTATACCGGCAGCTCTACGCGAGCCTTGGCATTGTGCCGGGGCCGAAGACTCCCGACGGCGTGTATGCGCGCATGGTCGACGGCAGGACGCTCTACGTCAACACCACCGGCGAAGCCAAGGATGTGCAGATTGATGGCGCGATGAGCGGCGTGCTCGGCGGCAGGCGCTGGTCGGGCGTGCTGCGGCTGGAGCCGCTGGGCGTCGATCTGCTCGAGAAGCGAGAAAATTAGGAATCAAGTATTTCGCTCACGATTCGACGACCAACAACCATAGGAATGGCCATGCACACCGTCATGAGCGTCACAGAGACCTTTCTCCTGGCGATGCTGATCATCTTCACCATTCCATACCTGATCTGGCGGGTGGGCAAAACCGA
>DASVYZ010000568.1:0-3414 GCA_036391935.1 Burkholderiaceae bacterium
CGCTTCGACCAGGCCTTCGACGACGATGGTGTCGCAGTCGGTGATCTCGACGCCCTTCAACTTGATATTCGGGCCCACGATCAACTTGCTGGCGGAAGAATCGCCGGCAGGCTTCGCCGCAGCAGCAGCCGCTGCGGATGACTGCGCACCGGCGCCTTGTTTCGCACTTTCGGTCAAGGTGGCAGCCAGGCTTTGCCCCTGTCCCAAAGGCGGTCTCGCCGACGGCGCGCCGCCCCCAGGGGTGCCGGGTTGCGGATGGGGCGGGACGCCTTCGCGTTTGCCGAAAAGCGTATCGGATCGAAGCATGATTTCTCCTCAAATGCTTAACTTTGGTTAACTTGCTTCCTGCCGTGGTATGCACGAGGGGAAACAGTTGCCACGGAAATCCCGCGGCAACGCAGAGTGGTATGTGGTATTAATAAAAAGTTCACAAAAAAATTAAAAAAGCACGATCGTTTTAATTTAAGGTATAGTCGCATCCACCAGCCACACTTACCTACGGAGACGCACAATGACCGCATTGAACAACCGCCAATTCCGCCTGGCCGCGCGCCCGGTCGGCATGCCCAAGCCCAGCGACTGGAACTTCACTTCGGAACCCGTGCGCGAACTGGCCGACGGCGAAGTGCTGGTCAAGGTGCTCTATCTCTCGCTCGACCCCGCCATGCGCGGCTGGATGAACGAAGGCAAGTCTTACATCCGCCCGGTGGCCATCGATGAAGTGATGCGCGCCGGCGGCATCGGCAAGGTAGTGCAATCGAAGTCGGACAAGTTCGCCGTCGGCGACTACGTCTCGGGCGGCCTGGGCGTGCAGGAATACTGGACCGGCGCGGCCAACGACAAGACCGCCGCCCTGTACAAGGTCGACCCCAAGGCCGCGCCGCTGACCAAATACCTCAACGCGCTCGGCATGCCCGGCATGACGGCTTACTTCGGCTTGCTCGACGTAGGCCAGCCCAAGGCCGGCGAAACCGTGGTCGTATCGGGCGCGGCCGGCGCCGTGGGCCAGACGGTGGGCCAGGTGGCCAAGCACAAGGGCTGCCGCGTGGTCGGCATCGCCGGCGGCAAGGACAAGTGCGACTTCGTGGTCAAGGAACTGGGCTTCGACGCCTGCATCGACTACAAGACCGGCTCGGTCAAGGACGGCTTGAAGGAACATTGCCCGAACGGCGTGGACGTCTACTTCGACAACGTCGGCGGCGACATCCTCGACACCGTATTGACCCGCATCAACCTGAAGGCGCGCATCGTCATCTGCGGCGCGATCTCGCAATACAACAACACTACCCCGGTGAAAGGCCCGGCCAACTACCTGTCGCTGCTGGTCAACCGCGCGCGCATGGAAGGCATCGTGGTGTTCGACTATGCCAACCGCTATCACGAGGGCGTAGCCGAGATGGCCAAGTGGATGCAGGAAGGCACATTCCACACGCGCGAAGATGTGGTCGAGGGTCTAGAAACCTTCCCCGATGCACTGCTGATGCTGTTCGAAGGCAAAAACTTCGGCAAGCTGATCCTGCAAGTTGCGAAGGACTAAGGTTTGTAGGTACCGTTATCCCGTCATTCCGCAGGTCGAACAAACCAAACGCTTGCCGCCGCGTACACTCCGATGGATCTGGACGGCGGCGGCGACCCGCTCTTCGCGCTGAAGGCCTCCCCATGCGGACAAACAGGTTTTCTCCTCCGGCATATCCAAGTGCCAAGTGGTTCAAAAACGAGCCGGGCCGGACTGCGACCTCCCTCACCCCCTCCCCTCTCCCGCCCGCGGGCGAGGGGCGATCAGCAGGCGATCGACATTCGCGCAACACCAATCTCCACCACATATAAAAACAAAAAGCCGCAGACACCTGCGGCTTTTTCGCTTGAAGCTTAAACCAATTACTTGCTGCGGCTCTTGTATTCGCCGGTGCGCGTATCGATTTCGATCTTGTCGCCGATGCCGACGAACAGCGGCACGGGGATTTCGAAGCCGGTGGCCAGCTTGGCGGGCTTCAGGACCTTGCCCGAGGTGTCGCCCTTGACGGCCGGTTCGGTGTAGGTGATTTCGCGCACGATGGTGGTGGGCAGTTCGACCGAGATGGCCTTGCCGTTGTAGAACACCACTTCGCACTGCATGCCGTCTTCGAGATAGTTCAAGGCGTCGGTCATGTTTTCGCCTTCGACTTCGTACTGGTTGTACTCTTCATCCATGAAGACGTACAGCGGATCGGCGAAGTAGGAATAGGAGACCGGCTTCTTGTCGAGCACGACGACTTCGAACTTGTCGTCGCCGCGGAACACGTTTTCCAGCGGCGCGTTCGTCAGCAGGTTCTTCATCTTCCACTTGTAGGTGAAACCGGTACGGCTGGAACCGTTGACGTCGGAGCGCAGAACGATGAAGGGCTCGCTGCCCACCATGATGATGTTACCGACACGAACTTCTTTTGCAAATTTCATAATATATACACACCAAGTGATAGGGAGATAATCGGTCGCTTCATGGCAGGACACACCGCAAGCGCATGATTTATCAAGAAAATGCGCGGCACGACGCGCTTTGAGCCTGTTATGCACCCCGGCAGGGAAAGCCCCGTGCGGGATGCATAACAGGCTCAAACTAACCGCACATTATATCGGGTTTTCCTGTGCAGCTAAAGCTATCTCCCCCGCAAATTTGAGCAAATTCGACGTCATGTCGCCGATTTCTTGCATCTTTGCGCACCAATTTTCCGCCCGGGAAAGAACTTGCGGCCGTTCGGCTTGCAAGGCCGGCCATTGCGCCGGCCAATCCGCTGTCCCGGCATCGTTCCAGGCCAGCGAAAATGCCGCCAAGGCATCCAGCCCGACCGCATAGCGGCCGAGGAAAGCCCGCAGCTTGGTGTGGTGCAGGTTCCGGTCTTGCGGGTAGATGTGCCAGACGAAAGGTTTTTTGGCCCACTGCGCGCGGACGAAGGAATCCTCGCCTCGCACGAAATTGAAGTCGCAGGCCCAGAGCAGCTTGTCGTAGTCGGCTTGCGGCAGGAAGGGCAGCACGCGCATCGTCAGCATGCCTTGGCTGCGTACTGCGCCTGCGGGCGCGGGGCCGCCGATGAAGGCTTCCACAGCCTCACGCGCCACGCCTTCCGGAACGATGCAGGTGATGGGTTCCTTGCCGTTGCGCCAGGCATCGAACAGCGCCGTTGCGGGCGCGTGCGGATAGCAGAACAGCGAAACCTTGAACGCTTGCCGCTCTTCCTGCGTCAGGCCGAGCGAACCAAGAAAGTCATGGGCCGCCGTGCGATCTTCGGTGAAGCGGCGCCGATCCTCTTCCAGCCCCGCCTCACGGATCAGGCCCCCGGTCTTGTCCGTAAACCCGGGAAAGAAAAAATGCTTGGTCAAGGGCAGGCGCGGATGGCGCGAGGGCAAACGGTGACAACCCTCGACCCACTCTTCCGC
>DASVYZ010000569.1:0-3174 GCA_036391935.1 Burkholderiaceae bacterium
TTGAACAAGGGCAATTGATGAGCCGTGTGCTGTTGCGCGTCGGCGCATATCAGGTGTCTTCGGTGATCACGACGCGTTCTCTTCAAGCGCTGCAGTTGCGGATAGGCGATGCAGTCGAAGGCTTGGTCAAGTCGAATGAAATGCACCTGTTGCCGGAGCAAGCCGCATGAGCCTGGACTGGGCGCCGCTGTGGCTGACCTTGCGCCTGGCCTTGTGCACCACGGCGCTGCTGTTGTTGCTCGGCGTGCCGTTTTCCTATTGGCTGGCCCATACGCGCACGCGTTGGAAGCCCGTGTTCGAAACTCTGGTCGGCATGCCGCTGGTGTTGCCGCCCTCGGTGCTCGGCTTCTATCTCTTGCTCGCCTTCAGCCCGCAGCATGCGTTCGGGCAGTGGCTGGAACAGACCGTGCATCTGAGTCTGGTGTTCAGTTTCGCCGGCCTGGTACTCGGTTCCTTGATTTTCAGTTTGCCCTTCATGGTGCAGCCCTTGCAGGCCGGGTTTCAGAACCTGCCTGCCGGCTTGCTCGAGGCGTCGCGCACCTTGGGCAAGTCCGACATGGTCAGCTTGTTCCGGGTGCTGCTGCCCAACATGAAACCGGCGCTCTTGACCGGCATCGTTTTGAGCTTCGCGCACGCGATAGGCGAGTTCGGCGTGGTCTTGATGATAGGCGGGAATATCCCCGGCGTCACGCGCGTTGCCTCGATTGCGATCTATGACGAAGTCGAAAGCCTGCACTACGCCGAAGCCAACGCCTATGCCGCCGTCCTGTTTTGCCTGTCCTTCGCTATCTTGCTGACCGTGCACCTGATGAAAAGACGCTGGGCCGGCAAGGGCGGTGTGCTGTGATCGAATTCGATTTCCAGGCGCAATTATTCGGCGCCGACGGGCCAATGGCATTCGATGCGTCCGGGCAATTGCAACTTGGAGAGTTCACCGCCTTGTTCGGCCCCTCCGGTGCGGGCAAGACGACGCTGTTGCGTTTGCTGGCCGGCTTGAGCAAGCCGCGCGCAGGGCGGCTGCTGGTCGATGGCGCTGTCTGGTTCGACAGTGCGCGGGGCATCGACCTGCCGCCGCAGCGCCGATCCATCGGCTTCGTGTTCCAGGACCACGCGCTGTTTCCCAACATGACGGTGCAGGAAAATGCCGCCTATGCCCTGAGCAAAGGCGACACCGCCTGGCTGGGCGAATTGCTGGACGCGTGCGGCTTGACGGCCTTGCGCGATCGCCTGCCTGATACGCTCTCCGGCGGCCAGAAGCAGCGCGTCGCACTGGCGCGCGCGCTGGCGCGCAAGCCGCGGCTGCTCTTGCTCGACGAACCCCTGTCTGCGCTCGACTTGCGTCTGCGCCTGCAATTGCAGGATGAATTGCTGAATCTGCACCGGCGCTTTGGCCTGACCACGCTGATGGTCAGCCATGACCTGGGAGAAGTGTTCAAGCTGGCGCACAAGGTGTTGCGCATCGAGCATGGCAAGCTGGTGCAAGCGGGAACGCCGGCGGCGTTGTTTCTGCGTAAGGAAATGGCCGGCCGGCTCAAGCTGCAGGCGCAAGTGCTGGAAATCCGCCGGGAAGACGTGGTCTATACGCTTTCGCTTCTGGTCGGCAGCGACATCGTCGACGTGATGGCCTCACCCGAGGAGGCGAAGGCCTTGCGCGTGGGCGAGACCATTTCGCTGGCGGCCAAGTCCTTCAACCCGCTGCTATTCCGCCAGGACTAGCAGCCTGCCAGCTATTTGGCGCGCGCCGCGTCGATTTGCTGTTTCATTTCACTCGCTGCCTGGCGCATCATGCCGAACAGCGGCGTCACATTCTGCTGCAGCAGATTGGACGATTCTTGTGACACCAGCGGCATCTTCGCAGCGAGCAATTTCCCGGCCGGTGTCTGGTAAAGGGCGATCAATTGATCGACTTCTTCCTGGGTGAAGCGTTCTTTGTAGATATTGAGATAAAGGGGCTTCAGCCTGTCGAAGTTCAGCCGTGCATCCAGCTCGGCGCCAACTGCCAGCGACTTTTCCTGGAAGGTCTTGATGGCAGCCTTCTCCGCGTCGCTGGGGAACCAACGTCCCTGGCTGGCCTGACGCACTGTAGCGTCGGTCAATTCATCGAGCTGTGCCTTGATCAGAAGGGGCGCCTTGTCTACCCCTTGTAAAATGAGCAATTGCGTGATGGATTCGTCGCTCGGTGTGGCTGCTTGCGCCGAATTGGCGGCAAATATGGCGAAAAGCAGCGAAAACAGTATCTTTTTCATGCAAAGTCCTCAAAATTGGCATGCCTGCAGGGCTTCCTTGCTGCGAATTCGCCCGCAGCTCTCGCAATCGCGCTATCATAACAAGTTAATTGCTTACTATTACCTTGCCGAATGCGCTTGTGTATTGATCCGCAATGCCTTGTCTTTTTGCTCGCACGTGGTTGCATCGGCCACGGCATGCTTGACGCATCTCTGGGGTGAGGTTTGATGGAGCCGCTGATCAAACATCTGGTAGGCATCACCGGGCACCGCGATCATAGCTTGCTCGATGTATCCGTGGTCGGCGCTTTGCATGATCTGGTTGGCGCCACGCAGGTGCGGGCGCTCGAAGTTTTCCGCTTCCGTGATGAAACCTATGTCCGCCCGCGTGTCTGGGTGCAGGACGGTCGCGTCGTATCCTCCGAAGAGACCCTGGGCAGCGACCATGGCGGCGAGCTGCTCTCCGAATTCCCGACCCTGGTCGCCTGCATTTCGGAGCACATCAATAGTGCCGAGGAAACCAACGAAGACGGGCAATTCGTGCTGTGGCTGCCGATCTGGCTCAACGACAAGGTCACGACCTGCCTGCAGATCGTCAACCTGACCCCGTATTCCAGCCATACGCGCGACATCATCGAAGGCATCCTGGGCGTTTATCGCAACTACCAGAGCCTGCTCGACTACAGCGAGCGCGATTCGCTGACCGGCTTGCTGAACCGTAAGACGTTCGACGAGAAATTCTCCAAACTCGCCGCCGGAGGCGTTCTCGACGAGGAAAAGGCCGAAAAGGTCGATCTCGAACGGCGCCATCAGGGCGAAATCCAGGAGCAATGGCTGGCAGTGGTCGACATCGACCATTTCAAGCGCGTCAACGACCAGTTCGGCCATTTGTATGGCGACGAAGTGCTGATCCTGGTGGCCAACCTGCTGCGTCTGTCGTTCCGTTCGC
>DASVYZ010000570.1:0-6400 GCA_036391935.1 Burkholderiaceae bacterium
AGATCATCTGGCCGCAATGCTTGAACAGGAAAGCTACCGAACCTTCGGTACCCATATTGCCGCCGAACTTTGAGAACGCATGGCGCACTTCGGCCACGGTACGCACGCGGTTGTCGGTCATGCAATCGACGATGATGGCGGCGCCGCCGATGCCATAGCCTTCGTAGCGGATTTCTTCATAGTTGGCGCCGTCCAGGCCGCCCGTGCCGCGCTGGATGGCGCGTTGCACGTTGTCCTTCGGCATATTGGCGTCGGCCGCCTTTTCCACTGCCAGGCGCAGGCGCGGGTTGGCGGTAATGTCGCCGCCGCCCATGCGTGCGGCCACGGTGATTTCCTTGATCAGGCGCGTCCAGATTTTGCCGCGCTTGGCATCGGTGGCGGCTTTCTTATGCTTGATATTGGCCCATTTGCTGTGTCCAGCCATGACGAATCTTTCCCGGATGGTGTGTTTGACATGCTAGAACGGGGATAAAAGCTCCCTCGAACCCCGTTCAGGAGGTCGATGATTTTACCACATTGATAGTGGGGATAAGGGCTTGCAGCCTAACCCGCGGCGGCTTCGAGCGGGGCGTCCACCACGACTACGGCGGCCTGCATGTCGTTCCAGGCATCCAGCCCGCCGATCAAGGGCCGCACCTCGCGGAAGCCATGGCCGATCAATTGCTTGGCAACCACGGCGGCCGTCGCTTCATTGGGGCAACTGCAGTAGACAATGATGGGCCGGTCGCGCGGGATATCGAGGAATACGTCGCCGGGTGCCTCGCGGTTGTACAGCAGGGCGCCGGGAATGGCCGGCTCCATCTGTTGCGCGGCGCGGCTGCGGGCATCGACGATCAGGGGCTCATCGCCATCGTCGATCAGCTTTTTCAATTCCTGCACCGTGATGCGCGCCATGCGCAAGGCCTTGTAGAAGCGGCGCCGCTCATAGAACTTGACGGCGATGACCAGGCCGAAGATGCCCGCGATGACGCCAAGCGCCGTCACGCCCATGGTCGAGAGGAAATGGAGGATATCGTCGATGCTATCGTGGAAGATCGCGCCAAGCGTCATGAAGGTGCCGACCCAGAGCATGCCGCCGGACAGCGCATAGGCCAGGAAGCGCTGGCGCGAGGTGCCCATTGCGCCGGCCATGGGCGGGGCGATGGTGGAAAATCCGGGCACGAACTTGGCCACGATCATCGATTTCGGGCCCCAGCGGTTGAAGGCGTCTTCGGTTTGGCTTACGCAATAGTCGGGTGAGATCGAAATACGGCACAGCAATTTGAGTATCTTGCTGCCATAACGCCGGCCGGCGGAATACCAGATGAAGTCTGACATCAGGCAGGCCAACAAGGCCACCAGCAGGCATTTGAGCCAGAACAGCTTGCCGACGGCGGCCAAGGCGCCCGCCACCACCAGCACCGGCACGGCAGGAACAGGTAGCCCGAGCTGCTCGAGCAAGACATTGCCGAACAGGATCAGTAGCCCGTATTGTTGCAGCAATATCATTAATTTCTGCATGGCTTTGTCGTCGTATGGGTGCGTCGGCACCGAAAGGCTGGCATCCACATTGTGCCATCTGCAGGATTCGCAAGAGCCCTTGCGAAATCATTTCCCGCACCTAAATATGTTAACCTAACTAATTATTCAATGCGAGATTCACCATGTATTTGCAAGATGGCGACATTGCCGACGAGCCCATAGGCCACGACATGGTCTATGTCGCGCCGTGCAAGCTGCCGACGCCTTGGGCGACTTTCCAACTTCACGCCTTCGTCGAACAATCCACCGGCAAGGAACACCTGGCGCTGACATTGGGCGATGTGGGCGACGGCGAACCTGTGCTGGCGCGCCTGCATTCCGAGTGCCTGACCGGTGATGTGCTGTTTTCCCAGCGCTGCGATTGCGGCGAACAGCTCGAAGCCGCCCTGCGCGCCGTGGCCGAGGCCGGGCGCGGCGTGGTGTTATATCTGCGCCAGGAGGGCCGCGGCATCGGCCTGGTCAACAAGATTCACGCATATCGCCTGCAGGAAGCCGGCGCCGATACCGTGGAAGCAAACCAGGAACTCGGCTTTGCCGCCGACCAACGCAATTACAGCATGTGCTACCCCATGCTGAAACAACTCGGCATTGCCTCACTCAAGGTGATGACCAATAATCCGCGCAAGATCAATGCGCTGGAAGCCATGGGCGTCGTCGTCGCCGAACGCGTGCCCATCCTCGTCGGGCGCAATCCGCACAACGAAAAGTATCTCACTACCAAGGCGGCCAAGCTCGGCCACATGATGCTGAATACGGACGGCGTCAAGTGATTTTCGACCTCGTCCATTAACGGATTGAAAGGGAAGGCGTGAAAAAACGCATTGCGCTGATTGCGCACGACAAGAAGAAGGATGACATGGTGGCTCTGGCCGCCGATTACGAAAAATTTCTGCGCCAATGCACCTTGATGGCCACCGGCACCACGGGCAAGCGCCTTGCGGACGAGGTGGGCTTGACGGTCGAGCGCATGCTTTCGGGCCCGTTCGGCGGCGATTTGCAAATCGGCGCACAATTGGCGGAAGGGAAGGTCGATTGCGTGATCTTCCTGCGCGATCCCATGACGCCGCAGCCGCATGAGCCGGACATCAATGCCCTGGTGCGTTGCTGCGACGTGCACGACGTGCCCTGTGCCACCAATATGTCTTCAGCGCGGCTTGTGCTATCCCAACTCGAGGCGGAGCCGCACGCACGCGGACACTAACTGAATAATGAAAGGCCCAGCATGGCCAAGGCGATACGAATTTTCGAAACAGGCGGTCCGGAAGTCATGCAATGGGTCGACGTTGAAGTCGGCGAGCCCGGGCCGGGCGAGGTGCGCATCAAGCATGCCGCTTGCGGCCTCAACTATATCGACGTTTATTTCCGTACCGGCCTTTACCCGCAACCGCTGCCCGCTGGCCTCGGCATGGAAGGCGCCGGCACCGTGGAAGCGGTCGGCGCGGGCGTAACCCACGTGGCGGTCGGCGACCGTGTCGCCTATGCCGGCCGGCCTCCCGGCGCCTATGCCGAGGCGCGCGTCATGCCGGCCGCCGGCCTGGTGCGCCTGCCCGACTCCATCGATTTCGACACCGCCGCTGCCATGATGCTGCAAGGCTTGACGGTGCAATACCTGTTCCGCCGCACCTTTCCGTTGAAAGGCGGCGAAACCATCCTGTTCCATGCCGCGGCAGGCGGCGTCGGCTTGATCGCCTGCCAATGGGCCCGGGCGCTGGGTGTGACCATGATAGGCACCGTCGGCTCGGAAGAAAAAGCCGCGCTGGCCCGTGCCAATGGCTGCGCCCACGTCATCAATTACAACACCGAGAACTTTGTCGAGCGCGTCAAGGAAATCACCGGCGGCAAGGGCGTGCCCGTCGTGTACGACTCGATCGGCAAGGACACTTTCCTCGCCTCGCTCGACTGCCTCTCGCCTTTGGGCATGATGGTCAGCTATGGCAGTGCTTCCGGCCCGGTGCCGCCGTTCGGCTTGAACGAACTGGCTTCGCGCGGCTCGCTCTTCATCACGCGCCCCACGCTGTTTTCCTATGCTTCCAGCCGCGAGGAGCTCGATGCGATGGCGGCCGATCTGTTCAGTGTGGTCGAGAGCGGCAAGGTCAGGATTGCAATCAACCAGCGCTATGCGTTGAAGGATGTGGCTCAGGCGCATCGCGATCTCGAAGCGCGCAAGACCACGGGGTCGACCATTCTGGTTCCTTGATTTGGGTGAGGGTTCCCGCACATTGGTAAAATGGCCGTCTGACTGTTTTTCAGGCGATCCTAACAACTCATGCGTACCGATACCCCTCAAGCGATCTACCGCAAGAATTACACCGTTCCCAGTTTCCTCGTCGACACGGTTGAACTCGGATTCGATCTCGATCCCGCCGCGACCCGTGTCGCCTCACGGTTGACGCTGCGCCATAACCCGGCATCGAACGACCGCAGCATCGAGCTGTTTGGCGAAGAATTGAAGCTCGTGCAATTGCGCCTGAACGGCAAGGAACTCGCCAAGCATGCCTATCGCCTGGTTGACGGCATCCTGGAAATCCCCGATGCGCCCGATGATGCGATCCTGGAAATCGAAACGCTGATCCATCCTGACAAGAATACGTCGCTGATGGGCTTGTATGTTTCCAACGGCAACTTTTTCACGCAATGTGAAGCGGAAGGCTTCCGCAAGATTACGTATTTCCCCGACCGGCCCGATGTTATGGCCAAGTACACCGTCATGCTGCGTGCCGAGAAAAAGCAATTCCCGGTGCTGCTGTCGAACGGCAACCTGATCGAAGAGGGCGACCTGGGCGATGGGCGTCACTATGCCAAATGGGAAGACCCGTTCAAGAAACCGTCCTACCTGTTCGCCCTGGTGGCGGGTGATCTGGTGTGCCAGGAAGAACAATTCAAGCTGGCTTCCGGCCGCAAGGTGCTGTTGCAAGTCTGGGTCGAGCATGGCAATCTCGACAAGACCCAGCACGCCATGGACTCCTTGAAGAACAGCATACGCTGGGACGAGAAGCGCTACGGCCTGGAACTCGACCTGGACCGCTTCATGATCGTCGCCGTCGGCGACTTCAACATGGGGGCGATGGAAAACAAGGGCTTGAACATCTTCAACACCAAGTATGTCCTTGCCAACGAGCGCATCGCCACCGACGCCGACTATGCCGGCATCGAATCGGTGGTCGGCCACGAATACTTCCACAACTGGACCGGCAATCGCGTCACCTGCCGCGACTGGTTTCAGCTTTCCTTGAAGGAAGGCTTGACCGTGTTCCGCGACCAGGAATTCTCGGCCGACATGGTGGGCAGCGACAGTGGCCGGGCCGTCAAGCGCATCGAAGACGTGCGCGTGCTGCGCCAGGCGCAATTCCCCGAAGATGCCGGCCCCATGGCCCACCCGGTGCGCCCCGACTCCTACGTCGAAATCAACAACTTCTATACGGTCACGGTCTATGAAAAGGGCGCCGAAGTGGTGCGCATGTACCAGACCCTGTTCGGCCGCGCCGGCTTCCGCAAGGGAATGGACCTGTATTTTCAGCGCCATGACGGCCATGCCGTCGAATGCGACGACTTCCGCGCCGCCATGGCCGATGCCAATGGCGCCGACCTGACGCAATTCGAGCGCTGGTACAGCCAGGCCGGCACGCCCGTCGTCACGGCCGAGGCGCACTACGATGCGGCGCAAAAGACTTATACGCTGACGCTGGCGCAATCCTGCCCGGCTACGCCGGGCCAGGCGGAAAAGCTGCCGTTCCACATACCCGTCGCCGTTGGCCTGCTGGACGGCCAGGGCCGAAACATGTCCTTGCGCCTGCAGGGGAGTTCTGCCCCGGCTTATTCCACGCTGGTGCTGGAATTGCGTGAAGCCAAGCAAAGCTTCGTCTTCATCGGCGTCAATGAAGCTCCCGTGCCCTCGTTGTTGCGCGACTTCTCCGCACCGGTCACGCTGAAATACGACTACACCGACGCCGACTTGGCCTTCCTCATGGCTTACGACAGTGACGCGTTCAATCGCTGGGAAGCCGGCCAGCGCCTGGCCATGCGGCGCCTGCTGGCGCTGACGGCAGCCGTACAAAAGGGCGAGCCGCTGCACCTGGATGAAGCCTTGGCCCGCTCCTTCCGCGCCATCTTGAACGACGACAAGCTGGACCCGGCCTTTCGCGAAGTCGCGCTGACCCTGCCCTCGGAAACCATGGTTGCGGAGCAGATGGATGCGATCGACCCGCAAGCCATCTATGCGGCGCGCCGTTTCGTGCGCAAGTCGCTGGCCGAGAGCCTGCGTGCAGATTTCGAGCGCGTCTACGCGGTCTACCAGACGCCGGGCAAGTACAGCCCCGACGCCAAATCGGCCGGCAAGCGCGGCTTGAAGAATCTGGCACTGTCCTACCTGATCGAACTTGATGACGCGGAGGTGCATGCCATGGCGCAAAAGCAATTCGACGGCGCCAACAACATGAGCGACCGTCTGGCTTCGTTGGCTGCGCTCGTCAACAGCAGCGCCCCCGGCCGCGACGCCGCGCGTGAAGGCTTCTACCAGGAATTCGCCAACGAGGCGCTCGTGATCGACAAGTGGTTCATGATGCAGGGCTCGGCACACACCACAGACGTGGCGCGCGTGCGCGAACTGATGAAGCACCCGGCTTTCACGCTGAGGAATCCGAACCGTGCGCGTAGTTTGCTGTTCTCGTTCTGCAATGCCAATGCTTCGCGCTTTCATGCAACGGACGGCAGCGGCTATGCGTTCTGGGCCGAGCAAGTCATCGCCTTGAACGCGCTCAACCCGCAAGTGGCTGCGCGCCTGGCGCGCAGCCTGGACCGCTGGCGCAAATTCACGCCGGCGCTGCAAAAGCAGATGCGGGTGGCGCTCACCAAGGTGGCCAAGAGCGGCCAGCTGTCGCGC
>DASVYZ010000571.1:0-4139 GCA_036391935.1 Burkholderiaceae bacterium
ACAGGATTTCGCGCAAGCCTTGACCTGGCACCGAAAGGCGGCGGCCCAAGGCAAGCCCGAATCGGAATATGTGATCGGCACCATGTACTATTCCGGCAAGGGCGTGCAACAGGATTACCGCGACGCGGCGCAATGGCTGCAAAAGGCCGGCGGCGCCGGCCATGCCGATGCGCAATACATGCTGGGCGCGATGTATTTCACCGGCAAGGGCGTGCCGCAGGACTACCAGCAATCGGTCTCCTGGTTCCGCCGTGCGGCCGAGCAGGGGCAATCGGAAGCGCAACGCCTGCTGGGCTTGATGCATCTGCATGGCGTGGGCGGCGTGCCCAAGGACAACGTGATTGCCTACATGCTGTGGAATTTGTCGGCGGCGGCAGGCAACATGGAAGCGGCCGATCTGCGCAGCGACTTGGCCAAGGAATTGACGCCGCGCCAGCTTGAGGAAGCGCAAAGTTTGTCCACGCATTGGCAACCGCATACGCCGCTGCCCACGCATTCTTCCACCGGCAACTAAAACTTCAGGGAAACGGCATCGCCGGCGGCGATGCCTTCGAGATAAGGCAACAGCAGCTCGACCACGGTGTCGCGCTGGAAATGCGCCGGCTTGGTCTCGGGATGCGGGTAATACCACAGCCCTTCGATTTCGCGGCCGGCGATGCGGCAATCGACCTTTGCCAGGGTAAAGCGCTCGGCGATATCGCCGTGCCAATGCAGCACGCCGTCGAACACGATGCGCCTGGCCGTCGGCTTGTGCGGGGCCAGATCGATGTTCAAGGTGGCGGAAAAATAAGGCGAGAGGTCGATGCCGGCGTGCAGGAAATGCGGCTGCTGCAGACTGATCGACCCGGCCGGATAGGGACTGTCGACAGCGCCGCCCCCAGCCACGCCGTGGCCGGTGATCACGACACCCTCAAGCCACTCCATGGTCTTAGAAAAGCCCGAACAGGGGCTTGCGCTGCGGATCGAGATATAGCAGCTTCTTGATGCCGGCATGCCCGTGGTAATCGAAGCGCCGCCACTTGCCTTCGGGCTGTGCCAATCGATCGGCGATGGCATAGAGCGTAGTCGGGTTCATGCCGATGCCGAAGTGGCTCGCATGCACCTCGATGTTTTCCGATGAGGCGGTGTCTTCCTCGACACTGCAGCGCCAGGCTACGATGCCGTCGGTGCGGCTGTAGATCGAGGTGGTCGGCACCGGCGGCGTTTCTTTCAAGGCCGCCAACCGCGCATCGTCCACCAATTTATGGCCGCTGGTGAATTCGTAGACGCGCCAGGCATTGGTCGCCTTAGGGTGGCCGGTGAAGGGCGTACCGAGCGTGATGACGCAACGCACGTCGTCCGGCGCCATCTTGGCCAGTTCGCGCGCATAGACGCCGCCGAGGCTCCAGCCGATCAGGCTGACTGCGCTGCCATGTTCGGCGCGCACTTCCTGGAGACGCTCCAAGCAGCGTTCCATCACGCCGGGCCGGGGCCCGAAATTGATGCCCTGCTCCCAGGCATGGGCGGCATAGCCTTGCGATTCGAGGAAGTTGCGCAACACCACGGTGGTCAAGTCCCCGGTCACGAGACCGGGGAAAACCAGCACCGGATGGCCGTCGCCATACGGCGCCTGCCGCAACAGGGGCACGGAGAGTAGGGAGGCGCCAAGTTCGAGCGGCGCACGGCCCTCGAGAGCCATCAGGAACCAGCCCGGCGCTTCTATTGCCGGTTCCTCATGCTTGCGGCGCGTGGCCGGCTTGTTTGTATTTCGCATGCGGCAAGCATAGCATCAATGAATTAGTTGAAGCTTTCCACTAGAAAATCAGGCTTGTTTAGATTTTAAGCTCTAGATTTTCCCTTTAGTCTTTCATACTGACAGGAGCCTATCGTGGGTTCCGCAAACCCAGATTGGAGAAAACCATGGCGACTGCATTGCATTCGGCATTGAAGCTGGCCCCGACCGAATTCGTCGACACCGTGCGCGAATCGGCCGCTCGTCTCGTCGAAACGGCACAAACGACGTTCGAACAAAAGCAGAAGGAAGGCCGTCTGGCACTGTCCAAGCAGGTCTTGAAAGGCGCCGCGCGCGTCAACGATCTGAGCAAGGCCCTGGTCGTGCTGTCGGCCAAGATTGCTCCGGCCGTTCCCAAAGCCCGCGCTGCCGCGAAGCCTGCCGCACGCAAGCCGGCCGCCAAGCGCGCTGTCGCCCGTACCGCCAAGCCGCGCGCACGCAAGGCTGCCTAAAATACGGTGAGCCCCCGGATTACTCGGCGTGCGGTTTGCGCGAAGTAATCCGGTCGACGCTTTCCTTCGCCGGGCCGTAGTCCTGCGCCGCTGCCCGGCGATACCATTTCACCGCCGTGACGTAATCGATGGGCACCGATTGCCCCTTCTCGTACATGGCGCCGAGGTCGAACTCCGCTTCGGCCAGATCCTGTTCCGCCGCCCTCTTGCGCCACGACATGGCTTGCGCATAGTCTTGCGTCAGGCCCAGGCCTTCCGCATACAGATAGCCCAGCATGTTTTGCGCCACTGGATTGTTTTGTTCAGCCGCCTGGCGAAACAGCGTGGCCGCCTCGCCGTAATTCCTTTCCACGCCCTCGCCCATCACATAGAGGAAGCCCAGGCCGACCTGCGCGTCCGCAACGTTCTGCGCAATGGCGCGGCGATACCAGATCACCGCTTGCGCGAAATCCTGCGCCGTGCCGCTGCCGTGCGCATAGGCGGCGCCGAGACGGAATTGCGCCTTGCCATGCCCCTGGTCCGCCGCCTTGCGGTACCAGTCGAATGCCGCAGCCGCGTCGCGCCTGGTGCCGCGTCCGATCGCGTAGCAACCGGCCAACGCATACTGTGCCGCGGGATTGCCCGAGCGTGCCGCCTTCTGGTACCACTTGAATGCCATGCCGTCATCGGCCGCGACACCCTGCCCCTGCTCGAACAGGTCGCCCAGGCGCAATTGCGCCAGCGCATTGCCCTTGTCCGCCAGCGGCAGCCATTCCTTGTAGGCGGCGGGGTAATCGCCGCGGTCGAACGCGGCCTGGCCTTCGTCGAAACCGGCGAAGGCGGGAGCGGCAAACAAGACGACGAACGAGAGGGCGAGCGCGAAGCGGGGCTGCAAGGAATAAAGTCGGAACATGAAAGCGCTTACCAAGTCAACAAGGGCGCCCATTGTAGCAAACGGGCTACGCTCGGCCATGTTTCAGTCTTTTGTGCCTTCGTCGCTCTTTTGCCTCTTGCGCCCCTTTTGATATCTTCGACGATTAGACACGTTTGGACTTCCATGCGTGCACCAATTCTTTGAGGTCGATGCCCACGCCCCAGAGAGTGGGTTTAAGAATGAAAGCGTCGGAAAAAGCGTTACCGGAGCCGCTTTTGATCTCCTTTGCAATAGCAAAATTTTCAAGTGGCTTTTGAGCTGCGATATCGCGAAAGATTCGCTCGATCAGCGCCACGACCTCAGACGAATCTTTGCATGCTCCCTTGAGGGGAATCAAAATCAGTTTATCGTCTGCGACACCCTTTCCCACCTTTGGTAAGCGATAACCTGGAACCTGCTCCAAGAATTTTTGCGGGTGGATAGTAGAAATCATTAACGCCGGTAGAATTTCTTCGCCGTTCTCACCGTTAATATTGCTCCACGAAAATTGCGGCCCATCCACGTGGAGAGACAATATTTCATCAGCAAACGAACGAGAATCTGTGCCCGCAACTACGATGGCCTTACTTTTTGCAGCAAGATCCGCCATTCGTCTGAAATTAGCGTGCAATACCTGGCCGAGTGGTTCCTCCCAGCCATAGTCCAGAACATAAAGGTAGTAATCACGTTCTAGACCAAGCGGAAGCCTACTTACGCTATGCACATACAACCCCATACCTGTTCCTCGTCGAGGGAATCAAAACGCAAAAATATTTGAATTACCTTAGCATACCAAGCTTGCCATACGTCACCAAGCCTTGCACGTAGCCTTCCGTGCCTAGCCTCGCCGCAGGCTAGGCAAGTGAAATACTGACATTTCCGAGATAGGGACATGCTCTCTCGATATTCGATCGAGCGCGACGATCCTTCGCAAATGCCCGATTTGCCAGCTCATTTTCGGGCAGGTTTGTCGACGTGACACGCTCATAAAGCGAAAAATTTCCCGGCTATACGGATGCCGCGA
>DASVYZ010000572.1:0-2933 GCA_036391935.1 Burkholderiaceae bacterium
GCCTTCTCGCATGCCTGGGTAGGCGATTTGCGGGGACAATTCCCGCATCGGAAAGCGTTCATGGCGCAGCCACAGGCCTGCGCCGCCGGACAAGCCGGCCAAACCCGCGCCCAGGAGGAAACTGCGCCTCGTGATCATCGAATTACACTCATCGGATCACATTTTGCCAGTCTTCCTCGAAATAATGCACGAGCGACTGATTGTTCAAGCGATTCGGTTCGACGGCCACCGGTTGCATGTCGGCCGGAAATTTGAACATCAGCTTCGTGGCTTCGCCGTCGAGGAAGCGCATCGGTTCGGCATAGTGATCGGGTGGGATATAGTCGCGCCGCTTGGCCGCGATCACAAAGCCCCATTCGCCGAACGAAGGCACGTAGGCGTGATAGGGCCAGGTATTGAGGCCGGCTTCCTTCAGCGTGGCATTGATGCACCAGTAGGATTTGGGGGCGAAGTAGGGCGAAGTCGATTGCACCACCGAATAGCCGTTTTCCGACAGATGCTTGGCCACCAAGCGGTACATCGGCACCGAGAACAGCTTGCCCAGGCCGAAATTCGACGGGTCGGGAAAATCGACGATGATCGCGTCGAACACTTGCTCGCTGTCTTCGAGCCAGCGCCCGGCGTCCTGGTTGACCACCTGCACCTTGGGATTTTTCAGCGAGCCTTGGTTCAAGGCGAGCAGCGGATCGGATGTCGAAAACAGCGTCGTCATGGCCGGGTCGAGATCGACCAGGGTGATGTGCTCGACATTCCTGTGCTTCAAAATTTCGCGCACGGCCAGGCCGTCGCCGCCGCCCAGCACCAGCACGTTCTTGGCCCAGGGCAGCGCTTCCATGACGGGATGCACCAGCGCTTCGTGGTAGCGGTGTTCGTCGCGCGAAGAGAATTGCAGGTTGCCGTTGATGTAGAGCCGCATGTCGTCCTTCCAGCGTGTGACCACCAGGCGCTGGTAAGGCGTGGTGGTGGCATAGATGATTTCATCGCCGAAAATGCCGTGTTCGGCCCACAGCGTCAGCTTGTCCGAAACGGCGAAGCCGCCGGCCAGCAAACCCATGACCACGGCCGAGGCGGCGACCTTGGCACGCGGCTGGTGTACCTCGTGGCGGAACACCAGGGTAGTCCAGAGCGCCACGCCGGCATTGCAGATGCCGAACAGGAAGCCTGTGCGCGACAGGCCGAGCTTGGGCGCGAGGATGAGCGGGAACAGAAGCGACACGGCCAGGGCGCCGAGATAGTCGAAGGTGAGCACGCGCGAAACGAGCTCGCGGAATTCGGTGCGCCGCTCGTTCAGGGCGCGCATGACGAGAGGAATTTCCATGCCGACCAGGGCGCCGAGCACGAATACCAGCGCATACAAGGCGGCGCGGAACGGTGTCGAGAGCCAGGCGAACACCAGGAACAGCAGGGCCGCCGAAATGCCGCCCAACAATCCCACCAGCAATTCGATATCGATGAAGCGCGACAGTACGTCTTCATCCCTGACATACTTCGAGAAGTGCGAGCCCACGCCCATGGCAAACAGGTAGCAGCCGATAATCGATGAAAATTGCAGCACCGAATCGCCCAGAAGGTAGCTGGTCAGGGCGCCGGCAATCAATTCATAGGCCAGGCCGCAGGAGGCGACGATGAAAACGGACAGGACGAGGACGCGATTGGGCATGTTTTCGGTAATTTTCGCCGCATTTCAACAGTTGTGGTGCGGGCGTTTGCTTGCTACGATGATGGGAAAGTAACACATTCCGACGCGGCCGCTAAGCACGAATTGCTGCGATGCAAGGGCAGAAATGATTACAGGGGGAGTTTTGCATGGCTGCGGTTTACGCATATTTGCTGCATCTCGTCACCGGATGCCTGATGCTGGGCGTGTTTTTCCTCATTTATACCTGGATTACGCCCTTCGATGAAATCGCCTTGATCCGCGAGGGCAACATGGCGGCGTCGCTGTCGCTGGCCGGCGCCATGATCGGCTTTGTCGTGACGCTGGGTTCGGCGGTGCAGCACAGCGACAGCTACTTCACCTTCCTGACCTGGGGCGCTGGGGCGATGGCGGTGCAGAGCATAGGCTACGCCGTCATCACGCGCATGCTGCCGCAGATGAATGGCGCCATCGAACACAATAATGCCGCGATGGGGGCCTGGATGGGAACGGCGTCATTGGTGTTGGGCATTCTGAATGCGGCTTGCCTAGCCTAACAACAGGGGAAGAATATCATGAGCTTCGGATCGTTCATCAAGAAACAGTTTATCGACATCCTGCAGTGGAACGAGGCCTCGGACGATGTCCTGGCCTGGCGCTACCCGATGCAGGATTTCGAGATTCAATACGGCGGCAGCCTGACCGTGCGCGAATCGCAGGCGGCGGTGTTCGTCAACGAAGGCAGGATTGCCGACGTGTTCGGCCCCGGCATGTTCAAGCTCACCACCAATACCCTGCCGGTGCTGACTTACCTGAAGAACTGGGACAAGCTGTTCGAGTCGCCTTTCAAGTCCGACGTCTACTTTTTCAGCACCCGTTTGCAGCTTGGCCGCAAGTGGGGTACGCCGCAGCCGGTCACGATCCGTGACAAGGATTTCGGCATGGTGCGCCTGCGTGCCTTCGGCATGTATTCGTACAAGATCGCCGATCCGGGCAAATTCTTCAAGGAAATCAGCGGCACGCGCGACAGCTATACGCGCGACGATCTCGAGCAGCAATTGCGCAACCTCGTCATCGCCACCATGACCAATACCCTGGGGGCTTCGGCGATTCCCTTCCTCGACATGGCGGCCAACCAGAGCTTGATGGCGGAGAAGATCAAGGCCGATCTGGTCGCGGCCTTCGAACGCTATGGCGTGGCGCTGGACAACTTCGTGGTCGAAAACGTTTCGCTGCCCGAGGAGTTGCAAAAAGCCATCGATACGCGCATCTCCATGGGCATGATGGGCGACATGGC
>DASVYZ010000573.1:0-2875 GCA_036391935.1 Burkholderiaceae bacterium
CCATTTCGGCCGCATCTTCTACAACCAGGCTAACCTGTCGGCGCAAGGCATTCCGCAGATCGCCGTGGTCATGGGTTCGTGCACGGCTGGTGGCGCTTATGTGCCGGCGATGAGCGACGAATCGATCATCGTCAAGGAGCAGGGCACGATCTTTTTGGGCGGCCCGCCGCTGGTGAAGGCCGCCACGGGCGAAGTCGTCAGCGCGGAAGACCTCGGCGGCGGCGACGTTCATACGCGCCTCTCGGGCGTAGTGGATCACCTGGCGCAAAACGATATGCACGCGCTGTCGCTGGCGCGTACCATCGTCTCCAACCTGAACCGGCAAAAGAAGCATGGCATGGACGAGATGGTGCTGCGCGACGTGGTTGCGCCGAAATACCCCGCCGAAGAGCTGTACGGCATCATCCCGGTCGATACGCGCAAGCCTTTCGATATTCGCGAAGTGATCGCGCGCATCGTCGACGGCAGCGAGTTCGATGAATTCAAGGCCCGCTACGACACCACGCTGGTGTGCGGCTTCGCCCACATCTTCGGCATGCCTGTGGGCGTCGTGGCCAACAACGGCATTTTGTTTTCCGAATCGGCCCTGAAGGGCGCGCACTTCATCGAACTGTGCAGCCAGCGCAAGATTCCGCTGGTGTTCCTGCAAAACATCACCGGCTTCATGGTCGGGCGCAAGTATGAAAATGAAGGCATCGCACGCAACGGCGCCAAGATGGTGACGGCGGTTGCCACCACCTCCGTGCCCAAGTTCACCGTCATCATCGGCGGGAGCTTCGGCGCCGGCAATTACGGCATGTGCGGTCGTGCCTATTCGCCGCGTTTCATGTGGATGTGGCCCAATGCGCGCATCTCGGTCATGGGCGGCGACCAGGCCGCCAGCGTGCTGGCCACCGTCAAGCGCGACGGCATCGAAGCCAAGGGCGGCGCCTGGAGCAGGGAAGAGGAAGAGGCTTTCAAGCAGCCGATCCGCGAGCAATACGAGCACCAGGGCCATCCGTATTACGCCACGGCGCGCCTGTGGGACGACGGCGTGATCGACCCGGCCGATACGCGCATGGTGCTGGGCCTGGGCCTGTCCGCCGCCTTGAATGCGCCGATCAAGGATACCAAGTTCGGTGTTTTCCGCATGTGAGGCATGGGATAATTACGGATTCATGATGAATTACACAACTCTCACCTGCGAACGCAAGGGCCGAACGGCCACGGTGCAATTGAGCCGCCCCGACATGCGCAATGCGTTCAACGAGCATTCGATCGCCGAATTGACCGAGGCCTTCCGTACCCTGGGCGCGGACGACGAGGTGCGCGCCATCGTCCTCGCGGCGCAAGGCACGGCCTTTTGCGCCGGCGCCGATTTGAACTGGATGAAGAAGATGGCGGCCTACACGCACGAGGAAAACCGTGCCGACGCCGCGCAATTGGCTGAAATGCTGTACGCCATGTACACCTGCCCCAAGCCCATCGTGGCCAGGGTGCAGGGCGATTGCTATGCCGGCGGCATGGGCCTGGTGTCGGTGTGCGACATCGCCGTCGCGGTTGAGGAAGCCAATTTCTGCCTGTCCGAAGTCAAGCTCGGGCTGATCCCGGCGACGATTTCGCCTTACGTGATCAAGGCCATGGGTGAGAACGCGGCGCGGCGCTATTTTCTGACCGCCGAGCGTTTTTCGGCGGCCGAGGCGCAGCGCATCGGCTTCGTGCATCAAGTGGTCAAGAGCGAAGCCCTGGATGAAACGGTCGGCGAGATCGTCAAGCAATTGTGCAACGCCAGCCCGAACGCCGTGCGCGAAGCCAAGCGCCTGGTGCGCGAAATCGGCGGCGCGCCGCTGACGGCGGAATTGATTGCCGATACGGCGCGGCGCATTGCCGATATCCGCAGCTCCGCCGAGGGCCGCGAAGGTGTGCAGTCCTTCCTGGAGAAGCGCAAACCGAATTGGTTGTAACGAGATAAGGAAAGAACCTCCCTCCCACGGTGGGAGAGGGGAGTTAACCGCATTGGAGCAAGTTTGGAATCACCGCAACAAGCCAGCTGGGTCAAACGCAGCCTGAACAGTGTCTGGCACCCGTGCACCCAGATGCAGCACCACGAAACCGTGCCGCTGATCCCGGTGTCGCATGGGCGCGGCGCCTGGCTTGTCGACATGGATGGCAAGCGCTATCTCGACGCCATCAGTTCCTGGTGGGTCAATTTGTTCGGCCATGCCAACCCGCGCATCAATGCGGCACTGCGCGACCAGCTCGATACGCTCGAGCACGCGATGCTGGCCGGCTTCACGCATGAGCCGGTGATCCGCCTGTCGGAGAAATTGTCCGAACTCACGGGCGGTGTGCTGGGCCATTGCTTCTATGCTTCCGATGGCGCTTCGGCGGTCGAGATCGCGCTCAAGATGAGCTTTCACGCCTGGCGCAATCAGGGCCGTGAAGGCAAGCGCGAATTCGTATGCTTGCAGGGCAGCTATCACGGCGAAACCGTGGGCGCTCTGGCTGTGACCGACGTGCCCCTGTTCCGCGAAGCTTACGGCCCCATGCTGCAGAGTGCGCACGTGATCGCCTCGCCCGATGCGCGCAAGGCCGATGCCGGTGAAAACGCCGCCGACGTGGCGCGCCGCGCGGCAGCGGATTTGCAGGTGCTGCTGGAGCAGCGCGCCGATCAGGTCGCCGCCGTCATCGTCGAGCCGCTGGTGCAATGCGCCGCCGGCATGCAGATGTACGATCCGGAATACCTGCGCCTGGTGCGCGCACTGTGCGACAAGCACGGCGTGCACATGATTGCCGACGAGATCGCGGTAGGCTGCGGACGTACCGGCAGCTTCTTCGCCTGCGAACAAGCCGATGTCTGGCCCGACTTCGTGTGCCTGTCCAAGGGCATCAGCGG
>DASVYZ010000574.1:0-3252 GCA_036391935.1 Burkholderiaceae bacterium
ACCACGGTGAAGCGTATCTGGCTATCGGTCCAGTACAGGCGGTAGGTGACGAAACGGTTGGCCAGCGATTGGGCCGGGGTATACCAATTCTTTGTCTGCCAGGATGTCGACGCCGCGCAGGTCGGGTTGCCGCTTACGCACGCCGCCTGCTGGAAGGTGATGACGTTGGAGCCGACGAAATTGTCGGCGCTCGGCACGGGCGTTCCGGCGGCGGCGCGAACCGATGCGGCATGGCCCTGTTCCGCGATATCGATCTCGCCGTTGCGCGGCCAGGTCTCGGGGCTGGTGCCCAGCATCCACGCCGCCGGCCACAGGCCGGTGGAAACGGTCGGTGTGGCCATGCGGATTTCCACCATGCCGTACTGGATCTGCACCTTGCCTTGGGAACCGATCTTGCCGGAGGTGAAGACGTTGCTGCCCGCGGTCTGGTTCCTGGCCGTGATGGCCAGGGCGCGCGTGCCGGGTTCGAACGGCACGTTGACGATGGCAACGTTGTTGGGGCTGTAGTATTCCAGTTCCTGGTTGCCGTAGCCGCACAGGTTGATCTGGCAGCCGTTGCCGTCGACCGCGGTCCAGAGTGTGGTGTCCAGGGTGGGTTCGTTGAATTCCTCGGACCAGAGCAGGTTGCCGATTACGGGGCTGGTGACGCTGGCTGTTGCATGGCCGCCATAGGCCAGCAGCACGCTGGCGGCGATAACAGATAAGGCGATGTGTTCCCTTCGAGTGCCGCTTGTGTTGTTTTGCTTTTGCACGATGTCTCCTTCGAGGTTCCTGCGCTTCGAAATGTGAGCCTGCAGTTTGAAACGGCAAGCCCTCTCCATGCCGGTCGGATGATCGGCCTGTTCGTATTGCCTGCAACGGATGGCATGAAGCGGGAACCGGAGTGGCCGCGAAGGCCAAAATGGAAACGTTTCCACTTCGATGTAAAAAATATATGCCGATTGAATTCGCCTGTCAACAAAAGTCAACAAAAACGTAGGCGGCGTTGTGCCGATTGTTGCGCCGACGCTGTAACCCGTTTGCGTTGCTCTTTTGCCTTGCCGGGTGGATACTGGAGCGCAGCGGCCCAGGCCGAGCCAAAAATATCCTGAACCAGGGCAATAAACTGATTTATCATCGCCGGCCTTACGACAAAAACACAATGCCATGGCTACCCTCGACGAGTTGGTAAGAAAACAGAAAACCGGCGCGCAATTCGTGATTTCCGCGCAGATGCTGCGCATGAAGCCGCAGGAATTCGATCCGATGGCGCAGCGCTGGCTCGATGACGGCGGCCCGGGATTTAATGTGGTCGGCGTGCCGCATCGCAGCGTGGTGGATGGCGAATTTCTGATCAGCCGGGTGACGGTGATCAGGACCACGGAACAATTGTAATTTGCGGCTTGGATTGCAAGCCCGCGTGCTTCACAACATACAGGAAAGTTATGGCCAAAAAAGAAAAGCTCGACCCGGAAACCGCCGCCTTGATCCAGTGGTGCACCGAGGTGGAAGAATTCCTGGTTGCCGCCGGCGCCACGCGCGCCGAGGCGCAAGAGCATATCGAGGAATATGTCGAGCACTTCACCGATCTGTTTTACGACGGTTTGACTCCTGAAGAGGCGGCAAAAGACGCCTTGAACGGTTGACGGGAGGCACATCATGACCGATAACACTTTTCCCCTGTTTGCCGATCTGAAGCTGAAAGAGCCTTTGCTGCGCGTGCTGCGGGAACTCGGTTACGAATCGCCTTCGCCGATCCAGGCTGCCACGATTCCTTTCTTGCTGGAAGGGCGCGACGTGCTCGGCCAGGCGCAGACGGGCACGGGCAAGACGGCGGCCTTCGCCTTGCCGGTGCTGGACCGCATCGACGTCAAGAAGACGGCGCCGCAAGCCTTGGTGCTGGCGCCGACGCGCGAGCTCGCGATCCAGGTGGCCGAAGCTTTCCAGCGCTACGCGACCCATATTCCCGGGTTTCATGTGCTGCCGATCTACGGCGGGCAGAGCTATGGCCCGCAGCTGAGCGCGTTGCGGCGCGGCGTTCACGTGGTGGTGGGCACGCCAGGGCGCGTAATCGACCATATCGAAAAAGGATCGCTCGACCTGTCGCAGTTGAAGACCATGGTGCTCGACGAGGCGGACGAGATGCTGCGCATGGGCTTCATCGACGACGTGGAAACCATCCTGCAAAGAACGCCGGCATCGCGCCAGACGGCCTTGTTTTCGGCGACGATGCCGTCGGCGATCCGGCGCATCGCACAGACTTATCTCAACGACCCCGCCGAAGTTACCATCGCGGCCAAGACCGGCACGGCGGACAACATCCGCCAGCGCTATTGGCTGGTCAGCGGCATGCACAAGCTCGACGCGCTGACGCGCATTCTGGAAGCCGAACCGTTCGACGGCATGATCATCTTTGCCCGCACCAAGCTCGGCACGGAGGAGCTGGCGAGCAAGCTGCAGGCGCGCGGCTTCTCGGCGGTCGCGATCAACGGCGATATGGCGCAACAGCAGCGCGAGCGCACCATTGCCCAGCTCAAGGATGGCCAGATCGATATCCTGGTGGCGACCGACGTCGCCGCGCGCGGGCTCGACGTGGAACGCATCAGCCATGTGATCAATTACGACGTGCCGCACGACCCGGAGAGCTATACGCACCGCATCGGCCGTACCGGGCGCGCCGGGCGCAGCGGCGAGGCCATCCTGTTCATCGCGCCGCGCGAACGCAATCTGCTCAAGGCCATCGAGCGCGCGACGCGCCAGCCGGTGGCGCCGCTGGTGCTGCCCACCATCGAGGCGGTGAACGACGTGCGTATCGCCCGCTTCAAGGACCAGATCAGCGACACGCTGGCGGCAGGGGGCCTGGAGCAATTCGAGGCCTTGATTGCGGACTATGAACAGGAAAAGAATGTTCCCGCCATCGAGATCGCCGCGGCGCTGGCCAAGCTGGCGCGCGGCGACGTGCCGCTGTTGCTGGATAAAGAATCCCGCGAGCCGATGGAAGAGCGCGCCAGGCCGGATAGGCACGCATTCCAGGACCGCGCGGACCGCGACGAGCGCGGCAATCGCACATTCGAGCGTGCGGAGCGGCCCAGGAAAGAGCGCGTGGAACGCACGCCCGAGGAAGGCATGCAAACCTTCCGCATCGAGGTCGGCCACATGCACGGCGTCAAGCCGGGCAATATCGTCGGCGCCATTGCCAACGAAGCGAACCTGGATTCGAAGTATATCGGCCGTATCGAGATTTACGATGACTTCAGCACGCTGGACCTGCCG
>DASVYZ010000575.1:0-3833 GCA_036391935.1 Burkholderiaceae bacterium
AGCCGCGCTATTGGCGGCCAGGGTGTTCGACGGAGATGCCTTGCGCCGCGATTTGCGGCACTATGCCCAAGGTGCGCTGGATTGGATCTTCGGCCTCAACCCCTTCGACGCCTGCATGATGCAGGGCCACGGCCACAACAATCCGCGTTACGAAAAGGGCTTCTGGAATGCGCCGGGAGGCGTGTGCAACGGCATCACCTCGGGCTTGGAGAACGAGGAAGACATCGACTTCCGCATGCCGCACGAGAGCGTGCCGATCCATTCATGGCGCTGGAGCGAGCAATGGCTTCCGCATGGGGCTTGGTTGTTTCATGCGTTGGCGCAGATCATCTGATACCGCGGCCTCGCAAAGAAATGTAGGGTGGAAAAGCGTAGCGTATTCCACCATGTGCATCGAATAATTTTCATTAAACGCTTGGTGGAACGGGCTGCGCTTTTCCACCCTACAAGCCTTTCGCCTATTCACCTACGACTTCTGCCACAAGCTAGGCGGCACGTCGCGCAGCTTCGCCGCCAATTCCATGCTGGTCCGCACATTGAACTTCTGGCAGATGCGCAAGCGATGCGCCTCCACCGTCTTGGTGCTGATATCCAAGTGGTCGGCAATCTGCTTGCTCAGGTAACCGCCGACGATCTCGGTCAGCACTTCCCGCTCGCGCGCGGTCAATTCGGCAATCTCCTGCAGCAGCCTGGCATGTGTGCTGTGCACCGTGCGCGCCGTGCGGTCGGCTGCCAATGCGCGAGAAATCGCGTCCAATAGCGTGCGATGGTCGGCCGGCTTCTCCAGGAAATCCGCCGCCCCCTGTTTCAAGGCGCGCACCACCATGGGAATATCGCCATGTGCGCTCAAAAACAGCGTAGGCGGCAGGTAGCGGTGCTTGTCGCGCGCGCGCCGGTTCAACTCTTCATACAGTTCCAGGCCGCTCATGTCGGGAATGCGGATGTCGATCACCATGCAGTTGAAGTCCGACGGTTCGGCACCCTCGAGAAAGTCGGCCGAGCGTTCGAATTCGGTGAACGTCCAGCTCCTCGTTTCGAGCAGCATGCCCAGCGAAGCGCGCACGCCGGGGTCGTCGTCGATGATGGCGATATGCGGTGTGCCGGTGATGAAGTTCGTGTCGCTCATGCTACTTCCCAATCGTAGAGAGTTCGTCGTTTATCGTTGTTTGCTGCGGATTTGAGCAAGGCAGGCGGAAGCGGAAGCAGGCACCACCGCCTTCGCTATCTTCGCGGCCCTCGGCCCAGAGCCGGCCGCCGTGGCTTTCGATCACGGTGCGGCATATTGCCAGGCCGAGGCCCATGCCTTCGCTCTTGGTTGTATAAAACGGCTGGAACAGCTTTTCCGGGTCGCGGATGCCGGCACCGCGGTCGCATACGCTGACGGTGACGCCGGACTCTTCGCGTTCCACCCGGATCGTCACGGCATCGGGTGCCGGCGTACCATGGGCCGCTACCGATTCCAGCGCATTGCGCAGCAGGTTGAACAGTACTTGCTCGATCATCACGGCGTCGCATTCGATGCGGATTCCGTCGTCGGGCAATTCGAGCGCGATCTGCACCTGGTTGCGCCGCGCCAACGGCGCGAGCAGAGCCAGCGGCTCTGCAAACAGGTCGGCCAGGCTGCGGGTATCGTGCCGGATCGCGCGCTTCTGGATGAAGCTGCGCAGGCTGTGGATGATATTGCCGGCGCGGCGCGACTCCTCGCCCATGCGGCGCACGGCATCCCGCGCCTTGGCCGGATTGTCGTTGTCGAGGAAAACGCCAGCCGCTGCCGAGTAATTGGCGATGGCCGCCAGCGGCTGGTTCAATTCGTGCGCGATGCCGGAGGCGAATTCGGCCAGGCTGGCCAGGCGCGCCGTATGCTGCAGCAGCTCGTCGCGCTCGCGCGCGTTGTTGGCGGCGGCACGCTCGGCCGTGATGTCGCTGGAGATGTCGAGCGTGACGCGCGAATCGTCGACCCAGAGTATGGTGCGCCGCTCGAGGTGATACCAGCGATTGATCGCCGCATCGAAATATTCCGGTTCAAGCAATTGCGCAACCGGGGCCGTACCGGGCCAGCACAGCAAACAGCATTCGCCTTCCGCTTCGAGCGGGAACAGTTCGCTGTGGCGGCGGTTACGGAACAACAAGCGCCCATCGTCCTGGGCGCTCACCGAGACCGCTGCTTCCAGGCCGCTCAAGACGGCATACAGCTGTTCGCGCGACGCGGCCAGCGCTTCACGCTCCTTTTGCAGTTCGGTCGTGTCGTACAGGGATGCCATCCAGCCCGACGGGCTGCTGTTGCCGTCGACCAGGGGCGAAGCAAACAGCCGAACCGCAAGCCGCCCGCCTTCGGCGCCGACCAGATCGATGCGCCTCCCTGTCGCCGGATTGTCGCCGCGCAGCATGGCTTCGTGCGCGATGCGGCAATCGTCGCGGCTTTCCTCCGGCCAGAACGGAAAGGGCGCCGTGGTGCCGACCAGCGACTCCATGGAACGGCCCAGCATGCCGCACAGTGCCGGGTTGGCATAGATGATGCGGCCATCCATATCGAAGGCCAGCAGGCCGGTGACGAGCGAATGCTCCATCGCTTCGCGGAAGCGGAGTTCGCGCGACAATGCCTGCTGCGCCGCCTGGCGCTCGCGCAGCCAGCGCTGCAGCAGGCGCAGCAGCCATACGATCAGGAGGCCGAACAGCACCACGGCCACCGACAACAGGATCAAGGGGGTCTCGCTGCCGTGACGTGCATGAGGGCTGGCGCGCAGTGAAAGGCCGCTGCCTTCCGGGCCGAATTCGAGCTTGTGGACATCAACAAGTTGGTCGGGCAGATCCACATCGCGCGGCGAAAGGCGTTTGTCGTCACGGTCGACCAGGGAGAGATCGTAGCGCTGCACGAACCACCAGGGAACCTCGCGCGCGAGCACCTGGTCGAGATCATAGGTGGCCAGCACCACGCCATCGTTCTGTCCCTCGTCCGAGACCGGCACCACCAGCACCCAGAGCGGCGCATATTGCTCGATCACACGGCTGTAGACCGGACGCTGCCGGGTCAGGCTGCGCTGGATCGCTTCGGCAATCAAGGGATCGGAGACGGGCGGCAGGCGCGCGGGCCGCTCGGTGTAAGCGGGCAAGCCGGCCACGCGTTTGCCCTGGCGGTCGAGGAAATCGACCGAGATCAGGGCCGGATTGACCTTCATCATGCCGTCGGACAGTGAAAGAAAGTCGTTCACGGCTTGCGGCGTGGGTTTTTGCAGGTCGCGTGCCCAGTTTTCCAGCATGCGCTGGTTGTCGCCCAAAGCCTGGGTGATGCTTTGCTCGAGCCAGAGCAGGTCCAGCGAAAGCTGGCGCTCGGCCTGGGCGCGCTGGTCGGTGTACCAATACCAGCCCAGCGTGGTCGAGACGAACAGGGCCATGGTCAAGAGCAGAGAGGCGGCCAGCCAGGGCCAGCGGCTATGGATCAATTGTTGAGCGGCAGGCAAAGCCTCGACTCCCGATGACATCTCCGAATGGCTTTTAGTATAGAAGGGTTTGGGCGCCAATCCCCTACTATCGCACCGGCGGTCGCCGGAATGAGACAGTGCGGCCATCTCGTTCTTGCCGGCGAATCAAGACTGCGCCGCCGCCAAGGCGGCAGCGCCATGCAAGCCTGCATCGGCGCCGAGCATGGCACGCGCAATCTCATAGCGCTGGATCGGCCGGAAAGTCTGCATTTCGCGCCGCAGCCGCTCCAGGTAGCCCGGGCGCAGGCCGACGCTGCCGCCCAGGGCCACCCGCTCGATGCCGAGCATCACCGCCAGGTCAGCCAGCTTGCGCGCGATTTCCCGTATGCCGTGCATGTAGACATCCTCGGCGCG
>DASVYZ010000576.1:0-3838 GCA_036391935.1 Burkholderiaceae bacterium
CCAGGCGGCGATCAGGTAGTACACCTGGATTTGCGGGCCGAAGGTGATGCCGAGGAAAGGATGGCCGATCACGCGGTTGGTCGCCACCCCGCCCTCGCCGCCAAAAAAGTTCGGCAGCATCAGCGACGAGGCGAAAACCAGTTCGACCAGACCGAGCGTAATCATGGCAAAGGTAGTGCCGGACTTGCGCGTGGTAACGTAGCCGAACAGCACGCCGAAGAACATGCCGGCAACGCCGCCGACCAGGGGAATCAGCGACAGCGGTATCGGCAGCGCACCGCCTGCGGCAAGATTCATGACGTGCACCGCGCAAAATGCGCCGAGGCCGGAATAAACGGCGTGGCCGAAGGAGAGCATGCCGCCCTGCCCCAAGAGCATGTTGTAGGACAGGGCAAAGATCATCATCGTGCCCATCTGCGACAGGATGGAAAGTGAAGCACCCTTGCTGAAAATCAGCGGCGCCACGATCAGGACCAAGGCGAAAACACACCAGATCGTCAGGCGCGTCAGTTTGGAAGTGGGTTGCATCGGTCTCATCCCTCCCGCACGCCCATCAGGCCGCGCGGCCTGAATATCAGGATAAAGACCAGCATCACGTAGGGCAGGATCGGCGCCACCTGCGAAATCGTCAGCGCCAATGCCGTATAGCCCGGCGCGTCCGGCGCGACTTCAATGCCGAACCTGGACAACAGGCTCAGCATCGAATAATCGAGCGCCACGGCATAGGTCTGGAGGCAGCCGATCAACAGCGAAGCGGCCAGCGCCCCGGCCAGCGAGCCCATGCCGCCCACCACCACCACCACGAAGATCACGCTGCCCACCGTGGCCGCCATGTTCGGCTCGGTGACGAAGGCATTGCCGCCGACCACGCCAGCCAGCCCGGCCAGGGCGCAACCGCCGCCGAACACCAGCATGAACACGCGCGGCACATTGTGCCCCAGCGCCTCGACCGTTTCCGGATGCGTCAGCGAGGCCTGGATCACGAGACCGATGCGGGTGCGTGTCAACACGAGATAGATCGATACCAGCATCAAAACCGCGACCAGCATCATAAAACCTTTGTAGGTCGGGAAGGTGGTCGAATACAGGGTGAACAAGGGGCCATCGAGTTCGGGCGGAATCGTATAAGGCACGGCCGAGAGCCCCCAGGTCAGTTTTACCACTTCGAGGATCACATAGGACAAGCCGAAGGTGAATAGCAATTCGTGCACGTGGCCATGCTTGTGCACGGTGCGCAAGCCGTAGCGCTCGATCAACGCGCCGACGATACCCACGCCGATCGGTGCCAGCAGCAGGCCGCCCCAATAGCCGAGATGCGAACTGACGACGTAGGCGAAGTACGCGCCCAGCATGTAGAAGCTGGCATGCGCAAAATTGAGCACGCCCATCATGCTGAAGATCAGGGTCAGGCCCGACGACAGCATGAACAGCAGCAAACCGTAGCTCAAGCCATTGAGCAAGGTGATCAATACGAATTCCACGGACTGTTCTACCCCTCTTCAACTTCGCCCGCAGCGGCGGGACGCATAAAAAACCGGCGCTTCATTTTCACTCCTGGAAGCGCCGGTCTCGGGATGCTGGTTCGCCTCAAGGCATCGGCGGGCGCGTCATCTGGCACGAGGTAGGCTGCGTGCCGACATAGGTATCGATCTTCTCATTGGTCTTCCAGCCGTAGCCGGTGTTTTCCTGGTCGTATTTCACGGTCTTGCCGTCGGTCTTGACCCAGGTCGCGATATACAGCGGTTGCTGCAATTGATGGTCGGTCTTGCGCATTTCGACTTCGCCGTTCAGGCTCTTGACCTTCATGCCTTCCAGCGCATAGGCCACCTTGATCGGATTGGTCGACTTGGCATCCTTGATCGCCTTCGATAGCATTTCGATGATGGTGTAGGTCGCCATCGCGTAATAGTCGTCGTTGTACTTCTTCTTGAAGGCGTCCACGACATCGTGGCCGACAAAACCCTCGTTATTGATGTTCCAATTGCCGACGTAGCGCACATGGTCGACGCCCGATGCCCCCATCGCGGTCGGCACGCCGGTGGTCGGGGCGTAGTAAGTGTAGAAATTGACGTTCAGGCCGGCATCCTTGGCTGCCTTGATCAAGAGCGACAGGTCGGCTCCCCAGTTGCCGGTGATGACGGTGTCGGCGCCCGACGCCTTGATCTTGGCGACGTAGGGAGAAAAATCCTTGACGGTGGCGATCGGGTGGAAATCGTCGCCGACGATCTCGATATCGGGGCGCTTGCGCTTCAGATATTCCTTCGCGGCGCGCGACACCTGGTGGCCGAACGAATAATTCTGGCTGACGATGTAGACCTTCTTGATGCTCTTGTCCTTGGCCATGAAGGTGGTCAAGTCCTCCATCTTCATGTCGGAATTGGCGTCGAAGCGGAAGTGCCAGAAACTGCACTTGCTGTTGGTCATGTCGGGATCGACCGCGGCGTGGTTCAGGTAGACGATTTCCTGGCCGGGATTGCGTTCATTGTGCTTGTTGATCGCATCGATCAAAGCCAGGCCGGCGCCCGAGCCGTTGCCTTGGGTAATGTAGTGGTAACCCTGGTCGATCGCGTTTTTCAATTGCGTGAGCGATTCTTGCGGGCTGCCCTTGTTGTCGAAGCCCACGACTTCGAGCGTGTTGTCGCCGGCCCAGTGCTGCTGGTTGGCCATTTCGGCCAGCATCTGGAAGCTGTGCAGCTGATTTTGCCCGATCGGCGCAAACGTGCCCGAAAGCGGATCGATGAAGGCGATCTTGACGTGCTCCGCATGGGCGGCCGTTGCGGCAAAGGCGGCGGCAAGGGAAAGTGAAAGAATCAGGGAACGGCTTGGGCGGTTTGGCTTGTTCATTTGTCTCACTTTATCCTTTGTAGATTGCAATGATTAAGCTGATGCGGTGGGTAGCACGTACTCTTTGAATTGCTCGCGTATCTTGGTCTTCAAGACCTTGCCGGTGGCGCCAAGCGGGATCGCATCGACGAAGACCACGTCGTCCGGCGTCCACCATTTGGCAATCTTGCCTTGGTAGAACGCAATGATCTCTTCCTTCGTCACTTCCATGCCGGGCCGCTTGACCACAACCAGCAGGGGGCGCTCGTCCCACTTGGGATGGAACACGCCGATACAGGCCGCCTGCAGTACGGCGGGATGCGACATGGCGATGTTTTCCAGGTCGATGGTGCCGATCCATTCGCCGCCCGACTTGATCACGTCCTTGCTGCGGTCGGTGATCTGCATATAGCCGTCGGAGTCGATGGTGGCCACGTCGCCGGTCGGGAACCAGCCGTCGACCAGCACGTCGCCGCCTTCGTTCTTGAAATAGCTGTCGACAATCCACGGGCCGCGCACCACGAGGTTGCCGAAGGTCTTGCCGTCCCAGGGCAACTCCTTGCCGGCGTCGTCGATGATTTTCAGCTCGACGCCGAAAATCGAGTGCCCCTGCTTTTCCAGGATGGCCTGCTGCGCTTCCTCAGGCAATGCCAGGTGATGGTTTTGCAGCGTGCACGTCGTGCCCAAGGGCGACATCTCGGTCATGCCCCAGGCGTGCACCACTTCGACGCCGTACTTGTGGCGCAAGGTCTTCATCATCGCCGGCGGGCAGGCCGAGCCGCCGATCACGGTACGGCGGAAGGTGGAAAACTTGAGCTCGTTCTGCCCCACGTAATTGAGCAAACCGAGCCATACGGTCGGCACGCCGGCCGAGAACGTGACCCTTTCGTTTTCGAACAATTCGTAAATCGATTTGCCGTCCAGCGCCGCGCCGGGAAACACCATCTTCGCGCCCGACAGGGGCACCGAATACGGCAAGCCCCAGGCGTTGACGTGGAACATCGGCACCACCGGC
>DASVYZ010000577.1:0-4409 GCA_036391935.1 Burkholderiaceae bacterium
AGCACGGCATAGGAGCCGACCCAGGCATTGTCTCCCAGGCTGATCTTGCCGAGAATCAGTTCGCCGTGTTCGACGCGCGCATTCTCGAAATTGCAGGCATTGCCCACACTGACCTGGTCGCCGATATCGAGCAGGTCGGCCGCGCGCAAGGTCATCGAGCCGATGATCACGTCGCGTCCGATGCGCGCACCGAGCGCGCGCAGCCACCAGACGTAGAGCGATGAGCCCGATAACAGGTAGGACGGCGCTGCCTCGACCAGGCGGTCGGCCAGCCACCAGCGATAGTAGGTCACACCCCACAGCGGATAGCGGCCGGCTTCGAGGCGGCCCGCGACGATCCATTTGCCGGCGATGGCAACGGCGAATTCGAGCAGGGTGGCGAGCAGGAATATGACTACCGACATCGCCACGGCGACCGGGATCGAATCCGACGGATCGCCGGTGAGGAAGTGATAGGTGAAGAAAGGCGCCAGCCATTGCGCCATGCGCAGCGTGACCAGCGGCGGAATCGCGGCGGCTTGCGCCAGTCCGCAAGTCCAGCGCGCCAGTGCGGAGGGGGGCGTCCAATCGGCTTCAGAGCGCTGGTATTTGACTTCGCCTTGGTCGAGCACTTCGGCGATCGCACCGATCCTGCGCCGCTGGTAGATGTCGCGCACGGTCACATGGGCATAACGCGGGTCGGCGCGCAGTGCGGAAGCCAGGCGGGCGGCGAAGAAGGAATGGCCGCCCAGGTCGGTGAAGAAGTCGTCGGCACGGTGCAGCGGCTGACCGGGGAACAGCTTGGCCAGCGCGGCAAACAGCGCTTCCTCGCCGGCGGTCTGCGGCTGATCCGAGCCGGCATTGTCTTGCACCGGTGCCGCCAGTTCCATGGCCTTCAAGTTCTTGCGGTCTATCTTGCCCGAAGTCAGGCGTGGCATCTGTTCCAGTATCTCGTAGCGGCTCGGCACCATGTAGGGCGGGAGAATCACGTTGAGCTTGGCGCGCAGATCGGCCGGGTCGAGGATGGCGCCGCTCTCCGGCACGATGAAGGCAATCAATTGCTCGATCTCGTCCACCTTGCGCAAGATCACGGCTGCCGTGCCCACGCCGACCTGCTTGGACAGCACCGCCTCGATCTCACCCAATTCGACGCGGAAGCCGCGAATCTTGACCTGATCGTCGGCGCGACCCAGGCATTGCACGCTGCCGTCGGGCTGGATCACGGCCAGGTCGCCGGTGCGGTACAGCCTGTCGTTCCCTGTGCCGAAAGCCCAGGGATTCATCAGGAATTTTTCCGCCGTCAGTTCGGGGCGGCCGAGATAACCTGCTGCCAGCCCCGGCCCGGTGATGCAGAGTTCGCCGGTCTGGCCCTGCGGCAGGATGCACAAACCTTTCTCGACGTCGGGCTCGATCACCAGCAGGCCATAGTTGGGCAAAGGCTTGCCGATTGTCACCAGCTCGCCCGGACGCAATTCGGCCAGGCTGGCCGAAACCGTCGCTTCGGTCGGGCCATACGTATTGAAAATCCGGCGCTGCGGGGTCCACCAGCGCTCCACCAGGCTGGCCGGACAGGCTTCGCCGCCCAGATTGATCAGACGCAGGCTCGGCACGTCCTGGCTGAAGAGCGCCAGGAGGGTAGGCACGGCGTGCAGCACGGTGATACCGTTATCCTGCAGCGCACGCGGCAAGGCATCGGGGTCGGCCGTCAATTCGCGCGGCGCTATCCACAGGCTGGCGCCGACCAGGTAGCTGATCCAGATTTCTTCGAACGACATGTCGAAAGCAACCGAAAAACCCTGGTACACCTTGTCCGATTCGTGTACGCCGAGGACGGCGTTTTCGCTGCGCAGGAAGTGGCAGATGTTGCCCTGGTTGATCAGGATGCCCTTGGGCTTGCCTGTCGAGCCGGAGGTATAGATCACGTAGGCCGGGTCGGCCGTATTGCGCGTCGTGCGGCGCGCCAGCGGTCTGTCCGTTTCCTGCGGCGCCAACAGCGCCTCGGCAGTCCAGACCGGGCGCCCGACGGCGCCGAGGAAGGGCAGGAAGGCGGTGCAGCTGACCACGCCGCTGCCGTTGGCATCGTCCAGGCACACCATCAGCCGCTCAACCGGCGTATCTTCCGCCACCGGCAGCCAGGCGGCTCCGGCTTTGGCGATGGCTGCCTGCATGACCAGGAGTTCAATGCCGCGCGGCAGCCACAAACCGACGATTTGGCCCGGACCCACCCCAGCTTCGATCAGGCGCGAAGCCGCGAGGTCGGCCAGGCGGTTCAATTCGGCGTAGCTCAGTGCGCGTTCGCCATAGGTGAGGGCGATGCGGTCCGGGTTGCGGGCGGCGGTGGCCTCGAGGATGTCGGCCAGCACTTCATCGCGCAAAAAATCGGGGCGATGCGGGCCGAACAGGACTTCGCTTTGTTCAGGTAAAACGGCTTCTTGTACTAAGGGATTCATCGATTTTCTTATGCCGGCGAAAATTGCGCGGTGCTGTTACGCATTTTCTCATATCGAACAGACAAGAGTGAATTTAAAGCATGCGGCCGGGTTGGCTTGTGATTGAAGGTAACAGGCTGTATCCGCATTTTCCCGGTTGGACCGATGCGCCAAGGGAACCCGGAACGAACCCGAAATCGGACAGGACAATGTCAATCGTTACACGATATGTACCTCGGATTTACAAATATCCCACCTTCTGTCAAAGTGTTCGGCATATTGTTGGGCAACAAAAGTCCATGTGAATTCCCATGTTCGACAAACTCTTCCGCAAACCGGGAAAACCGCCGCCTGAACAGGCGGTGGAAGACAGCGGCTTTCCGGAAACTTTGGCCGAACTCGGGGAAGAGGGGGCAACGCTGACACGCGAGACCGACACGTTTGGCCGGGAAGCGCCGCTGACGATAGCCGTCGATCTCGATTTCACCTACGTGTGCCGCGCCCCCGTGGTCGACCGCACCTACCGCGTCGTCGGTTATGAATTCATGCTGCGCGGCAGTGCCGCGCTCGATGCCCAGTCGGCCGACCCGGTCACGCGCCAGCTGGACGAGCAAGCCCTGTTGCGGCGGCTGGTGGCGATGGATCTGGCGCGACTGCTGGCCTACCGCTACACCTTCCTCGCCATGTCGGCGCAATTGCTGCTTAGCCCTACGGTGGAACAATTGCCGCCCGATCTGAGCGTGTTGCTGGTGCGCGCCGATTCCTTCGGCGACCACGTCGACCCCAACATCGCCGGCCGCATGATGCATTTGCGCCGCATGGGCTTCGGCTTCGGCCTGCAGGTCGACGAGCACAGCCTGCACCTGGTCGACCAATTGCATCATTTGACCCACTATGTCGTGCTCGACCTGGGCGGGAGCGAACCGACCCGCCTTCTCGACGCAGCGGTCAAGGGCTTGCGCCGCTGGCCCGAGACGCAGCTTTTCGTCAAGCACGTGCCCGACGTGCATACCTTCGAGCTATGCACGACCTTGCTTGCCAAATACGTCGGCATCCATCTCTACCAGGGGGCGTTCCTGACCCAGCAACTGCCCTGGCGCTCGGATCACGTGGACACCGGCAAGACGCGCATCGTACGCCTCTTGAAAGCGATCAAGAAAAATTTCGACATCCCCTCGCTGGCGGAAAGCCTGCGCCATGATCCCTTGCTGCTGTCGCGCCTGTTGCGTTATGCCAATTCGGCCGCAGCCAGCCCGCTGTCCAAGGTCAATAGCGCCGAGCGCGCGCTGACCATGATGGGACGGGAAAACGTCTACCGCATGCTGACCGTGCTGCTGTTCTGCAGCGGGGAAGTCGACGACCGCGACGTGGCCATCATGGACAATGCCCTGGTGCGCGCGCGCTTCGCCGAGACGCTGGGCGGCGAGCATCTTCCATTGGCCGATTGCGACAACCTGTTCCTCGTCGGCGTGTTTTCCCTGTTGCACATCCTGCTGCGCGTGCCGCGCGACGAAGCCCTGTTGCCGCTTGATCTGCCTCCCGAGGTGACCGAAGCCTTGATGGACGGTACCGGGCCGTATGCGGGCTACCTGGAACTGGTGGTGGCCTGCGAACTGGGCGACCAGGAACGCATCGCCCTGTGCGCGGCGCAATGCGACGTCAGCGAGGCAACCGTCAATGCCTGTCATCTTGAAGCCATTCTCTGGGCTCAGGAATTGGCCCGGGTTTGATACCTGTGGCCTAGGTTTTCGATACTCACCATCCGTGTTTTGATAATTCGGCCGCGACGTGACTATAATCGCCGCAAGCTTGTCAATTCGATCAAATATTCAGGGAGCATGCCAACATGAGTGCACAAATCCAAAAACCTTCGGCGGCGTTTGTCGGCGTATCGTGGGCCGCGTTGCTGGTCGGCGCCATCGCTTTCGTCATCGGCTTATGGAACGCGCCGATGCAGTTGAACGAAAAGGGCTACTACTTCACGGTGCTGGCGTACGGCTT
>DASVYZ010000578.1:0-5486 GCA_036391935.1 Burkholderiaceae bacterium
CCGACGGCCTGGACGGCCTGGCCATCATGCCCACCGTCATGGTCGGCTCGGCGCTGGGTTTGTTCGCTTACCTGACCGGCAGTGCGGCTTATTCGAAATACCTGTTCATTCCGCACATCCCCGGTGCCGGCGAATTGCTGATCTTTTGCGGCGCCATGGCCGGAGCAGGGTTGGCCTTTCTCTGGTACAACGCGCATCCGGCCCAGGTCTTCATGGGCGACGTCGGTGCGCTGGCCTTGGGCGGCGCGCTCGGCACCATTGCCGTCATCGTGCGGCAGGAGATCGTGCTGTTCATCATGGGCGGCATCTTCGTTGCCGAAACCGTGTCCGTCATGATCCAGGTGGTGTGGTTCAAGTACACCAAGAAACGCTATGGAGAAGGCCGGCGCGTATTCCTGATGGCGCCGCTGCACCACCATTTTGAACAAAAAGGCTGGAACGAAACCCAAGTCGTGATCCGTTTCTGGATCATCACGATGATTTTGGTCTTGTTTGGCTTGTCCACGTTGAAATTGCGTTGAAGCAGGAATTGATGAATTACGAAGGCAAACACGCATTGGTACTGGGCCTCGGCGAATCGGGGCTGGCGATGGCGCGCTGGCTCTCGCGCTGCGGCGCCGCCGTGCGCGTTGCCGATACGCGTGACGCGCCGGCGCGCCTGCCCGCCTTGCAGGAAGCCGTGCCGGCTGCGCAATTCGTCGCCGGCCGTTTCGATGCCGCCTTGCTCGAAGGGATCGACTTCGTCGCGCTGAGCCCCGGCCTGGCGCCGGGCAAGGAATTGGCAGAGATAGCCCCGGCTGCGCAAGCGCGCGAGATTCCGCTCTGGGGCGAAATCGAACTATTCGCCCAAGCCCTGGCTGCCATGAAGGCCGAGCGAGAATACACGCCCAAGGTGATTGCCATCACAGGCACCAACGGCAAAACCACGGTCACGAGCCTGACAGGCTTGCTATGCCGCCGCGCCGGCTTGAAAACGCAAATCGCCGGCAACATCAGCCCGGCGGCGCTGGACGTATTGCGTGAGGCGATGGATGCCGAGGACTTGCCGCAAGCCTGGGTACTCGAACTGTCGAGTTTCCAGCTGCATTCGACCTTCAGCCTGCAAGCCGATGCCGCCACGGTCTTGAACGTCACGCAAGACCATCTCGACTGGCATGGCGACATGGCCGCCTATGCCGCCGACAAGGCGCGCATCTTCGGCGCCCACACCGTGCGCGTGCTGAACCGCGACGACGCCGAAGTCATGCGCATGGGTTCACCCCTGGGGCAAACCGTCAGCTTCAGTCGCGATGAACCCGAGCAAGCCGATTGTTTCGGCCTCGTGGTGGAAAATGGCATGCAATGGCTGGCGATGGCGGTGTCGGCCGAAGAAGGCGAAAAGAAACGGCGCAAGAAAGACAGTGCGGAAATTCCGGCTGTGCTGGTCAACCGCCTGATGCCGGCCGATGCGCTCAAGATCCGCGGCCAGCACAATGCCATGAATGCGCTGGCCGCACTGGCTTTGTGCCGTGCGGTCGGCTTGCCGCTCGCGCCGCTGCTGCACGGCTTGCGCGAATACCAGGGCGAGCCGCACCGCGTCGAGTTGGTGGCAAATGTGGACGGCGTCGATTATTACGACGACAGCAAGGGCACCAATGTCGGCGCCACGGTGGCGGCCTTGAACGGCCTCGGTGCTGCGCGCGGCGGGAGCACGAAGCACCTGATCCTGATCGCCGGCGGCGACGGCAAGGGTCAATCGTTCGCACCGCTGGCCGAGCCGGTGGCGAAGTACGTGCGCGCCGTGTACCTGATCGGTGCCGACGGCCCGGCCATCCGCGCCGTGCTCGAAGGTGCCGATGCCTCCGCCGGCGTCGAGCTGCACGACTGCGCCACCCTGCAAGAGGCCGTGCGCGCCGCGGCGGAAAAAGCGCAGAGCGGCGACGAAGTCCTGCTCTCGCCGGCTTGCGCCAGCTTCGACATGTTCGACAATTACGCCCATCGTGCCCAGGTCTTCATCGACGCCGTGCGCGAGCTGGCCCTGGACAAGGGGGAGATCGCATGAGCGATTTCGCGATTCCCGCCTACTCCGGCAGCAGCCGCTCGCAGGATGGCTTCCTGCCGCGTTCGAAGATGATGGAATACGACCAGCCGCTGGTTTGGGTCGTGCTGTTGCTCATGCTGTTCGGCATGGTGATGGTATATTCGGCCTCGATCTCGCTGCCCGATTCGCCCAAGTTCGCCAATTACACGAACACTTACTTCCTGCAGCGCCAGGCCATCTTCATCTGCGTGGCGATCGTGGCCGGCTTGCTGACCTTCCGCGTGCGCATCCAGACCTGGCAGCGTTTCGCGCCTTACCTGTTCGTCGGTACCCTGGCACTGCTCCTGCTGGTGCTGATCCCCCACGTGGGCAAGGACGTCAACGGTGCGCGGCGCTGGATTTCGCTGCGCATGTTCAACCTGCAGCCTTCGGAGCTGATGAAGCTGTTCGTCGTGCTCTATGCCGCCGACTACACCGTGCGCAAGCAGCAATACATGCACCAATTGACCAAGGGCTTCCTGCCGATGGCGATGGCGGTCGGCTGCGTCGGCTTGTTCCTGCTGCTTGAGCCGGACCTCGGCGCCTTCGGTGTGATCGTGTGCATCGCCATGGGCATCCTGTTCCTGGGCGGCATCAACGGGGTCTGGTTCGGCGGCATTGCCGGCACCCTGGTCGGTATCTTCGGCATGGTGATCTGGCTCTCGCCCTGGCGCCGTGAGCGTATCTTCGCCTATCTCGATCCCTGGCAGGAAGGCAATGCCTTGGGCAAGGCTTATCAGCTTTCGCACTCGCTGATCGCCTTCGGCCGCGGCGAATTGTTCGGCGTCGGCCTGGGCGGCAGCGTGGAAAAGCTCAACTATCTGCCCGAAGCGCACACCGACTTCCTGCTCGCCGTGATCGGCGAGGAACTCGGCTTTGCCGGCGTGCTGGTGGTGGTGCTGTTGTTCTACTGGATCGTCAAGCGCGCCTTCGATATCGGGCGCCAGGCGATTGCCATGGACTTGACGTTTGCCGGCCTCGCCGCCAAGGGCATCGGCATCTGGATCGGCGTGCAGGCCTTCATCAACATGGGCGTGAACCTCGGCCTCTTGCCGACCAAGGGTTTGACGCTGCCCTTGATGAGCTATGGCGGCTCGGGCGTGATGATCAATTGCGTCGGCCTGGCGATTTTGCTGCGCATCGACTATGAAAACCGCACACTGATGCGCGGGGGGCGTATATGACCAATATACATAACCCCAAGCACCTGATGATCATGGCGGCTGGCACGGGCGGCCACATCTTTCCGGGCCTCGCAATCGCCGCGACCATGAAGTCGCGCGGCTGGTCCGTATCCTGGCTCGGCACCACGCACGGCATGGAATGCGACATCGTGCCCAAGCACGGCATAGAGATGGATCAGATCGAATTCCGCGGCTTGCGCGGCAAGGGCCTGGGCCACACCATCAAGGGCGCGTTCCGCCTGGCGCCGTCGTTTACGCAAAGCTTCCGCTACCTTGGCGAGCGCAAGCCCGACGTGGTGCTCGGCATGGGCGGCTACGTCACCGTGCCGGGCGGCATGATGGCGCGCATGCGCGGCATTCCGCTGGTGCTGGCCAATGCCGACGCTTCGCTGCTGCTGTCGAACAAGACGCTGGCGCCCCTGGCCAAGCGCGTGCTGTTTGGCTTCCCCGGCGAATTCGGCCGTGCGGCGGGCAAGGCCACCGTGACGGGCAACCCGGTGCGGCAAGAGATACTGAACCTGCCCAAGCCGGCGGAGCGCTTCAAAGGCCGCAGCGGGCCCTTGCGCATCCTGGTGGTGGGCGGCAGCCTCGGCGCCAAGGTATTGAACGATTGCGTGCCGCAGGCGCTGGCGATGTTGCCGGCGGCAGAACGGCCCATCGTCACGCACCAGTCGGGCAAGCAGCATATCGAGGCGCTGCGTGCTGCCTATGCCGCAGCCAAGGTCGAAGCCGAAGTGCTCGACTTCATCGACGATATGGCGGCGCGCTATGCGCAGGCCGATCTCGTGATCTGCCGCGCCGGCGCGATCACGGTGTCGGAATTGACGGCGGCCGGTGTGGCCAGCGTGCTCGTGCCCTTCATGGCATCGACCACCAAGCACCAGCGCGACAACGCGCGCTGGATGGCGCACCACCGCGCGGCCATCCATTTGCCGCAGACTGAATTGACGGCGGAGCGTCTGGCAGCCTTGTTGCAAAAGACCAACCGCGAAGCATGCCTCGCCATGGCCGAGGCGGCGTATGACAACGGACGGCGCGACGCCAACGAAGCGATCGCGCAAGTCCTCGAGAAACTGGCAGGTGCGGCATGAAACATAAAGTACGTAACATCCATTTCGTCGGCATAGGCGGCTCCGGCATGAGCGGGATTGCCGAAGTCTTGCTCAATCTGGGCTACACCGTGTCCGGCTCCGACCTCGGCAGCAACGCCGCGACCGAACGCCTGGCCGCGCTCGGCGCCAAGGTATTCCAGGGCCACGCGGCGAAGAACATCGAAGGCGCGGATGCCATCGTGGTGTCCTCGGCGGTCAAGTCCGACAACCCCGAAGTCATGGCGGGCCGTGAAAAGCACATCCCGCTGGTGCCGCGTGCCATGATGCTGGCCGAGCTGATGCGCTTGAAGAGCGGCATCGCGATTGCCGGCACGCACGGCAAGACCACCACGACGAGCCTGGTCGCGAGCGTGCTGGCCGAAGGCGGGCTCGACCCGACCTTCGTCATCGGCGGCCGCCTGACCAAGGCCGGCGCGAACGCCAAGCTCGGCACGGGCGACTTCATCGTGGTCGAGGCCGACGAGTCCGACGCTTCCTTCCTCAATCTGTCGCCGGTCATCGAAGTCATCACCAACATCGATGCCGACCACATGGAGACTTACGACCACAGCTTCGCCAAGCTCAAGCAAGCCTTCATCGAATTCACGCAGCGCCTGCCGTTCTACGGCATCGCCGTATTGTGCCTGGACGACGCCAACGTGCGCGAGATCATGCCGTTCGTGTCCAAGCCCATCATGACTTACGGGTTCGACGAAAAAGCCGATGTGCGCGCCGTCGATGCGAAGGCGGTCGGCGGGCACATGGAATTTACTGTGCTGCAGGACGAGTATGCGCCGCTGCAACTGCGCTTGAACCAGCCCGGCATGCACAACGTGCAAAACGCTTGCGCCGCCGTGGCGATTGCGCGCGAATTGAGCGTGCCCGATGCCGCCGTGCAAAAGGCCTTCGCCGAATTCAACGGCGTGGGCCGCCGCTTCACGCGTTACGGCGAGCTAAAGATTCCGGGCAAGGAAGGCACGTTTGCCCTGGTCGACGATTACGGCCACCACCCGGCCGAAACCGCCGCCACGCTGGCGGCGGCACGCGGCGCCTATCCGGGCCGCCGACTCGTGTTGGCCTTCCAGCCGCACCGCTATACGCGCACGCGCGACTTGTTCGAAGACTTCGTCAAGGTCTTGTCGGCTTGCGACG
>DASVYZ010000579.1:0-1590 GCA_036391935.1 Burkholderiaceae bacterium
GCGTTGACAGATGCATTGCTGATGACCAGTCTCAGCGATCCGGGCATGGTGCGCGACCTGAACGAGGACAGCATAGAGCTTCGCCCCGATTGCGGCATCGCTGTGCTGGCCGATGGGATGGGTGGTTACAACGCCGGCGAAGTTGCCAGCGGCATGGCGACGTCGATGGTGGCCGACGGCATGGCACGCGCCTGGAGTGCGCAAGCCTTGCAGGGGCTGGACCGTGCCGGCGCGATCGCCTTGTCGCACACGCTGCTGCAAGAGCAGGTGATGGCGGCCAATGCGGCGATCTTCGAGCAGGCCCGGCAAGAACAATCCTTCGAAGGCATGGGCACGACCCTGGTCGGCTGCGTGTTCTACGACAATTTCGTGACCGTCGGCCATGCCGGCGATTCGCGCCTGTACCGCCTGCGCGGGGACGCCTTCGAGCAGATCACGAAAGACCATTCGCTGCTGCAGGAACAGATCGATGCCGGCATGATCAGCAAGGAAGACGCACACCTGTCGAACAACCGCAACTTCATCACCCGCGCCATCGGCGTGGCGGCGGAAGAGCAGGCCGAGATCCACACCTACGAAGTGGAACCCGAGGACGTGTATCTGATCTGCACCGACGGCCTGTACGGCATGGTGAGCGATGAAGAGATGCGCATGACGCTGATGACGTTGAAGGCGAATCTCGATCTGGCGGCGGGACAATTGATCTCCGCGGCCAACGATGCCGGCGGGAGCGACAATGTGTCGCTGATCCTGGTGCGCGTGAAGAGCGGCTTCGCGCGCGCTGCCTGAATGCGGTAAAGAAACGAACAAGGTATTTTTTTAGAGGTTGAGTCCATGGCTAAGCTGATCCTGAGTTTTGACGGTGCGATGATCAAGACTGTCGAGTTGAACAAAGAACGCACCACGATAGGCCGCCGGCCCGAGAACGATATCCAGGTCGACAACCTGGCCGTGTCGGGCCAGCATGCGGTCGTGACCACGATATTGAACGATTCGGTCATCGAGGATCTGCATTCGACCAACGGCACCATGGTCAATGGCAAGCTGATCCAGAAGCACTTGCTGCAACCTGGCGATGTGGTCGAAATCGGCAAGCACACGATCAAGTACGTGGTGGAAGCGGCGGTGGCCAAGCCCTATCAGGATTTCGCCAAGACCATGGTGATCCGCAAGCCCGATGCCGGCGCGATGGCCGCACCCGCCGCGCCTGCCGCAGCCGCGACAGCCGAACCGGCACCCGTGCGTACTGCCCCGCCGCCACCCGCTCAACCTGCGGTTGCGCGCGAAGCCGGGCTGCAGATTCTGACCGGTTCCAACGCGGGGCGCGTGCTCGACTTGAACAAGAGCCTGACCACGCTGGGCAAGGCGGGGCACCAGGTCGCGGTGTTTACGCGCCGCCCGGTCGGCTTTTTCGTCACCCACGTCGAAGGCGACGTGTTCCCGCTCGTCAATGGCGAAGCGATCGGCACGCAGGCGCGCCAATTGAACGATCAGGATACGATCGAGATCGCCGGCACCAAGATGAGCTTCTTCTACAAGAACTAAACCACATCACGGGCTGCGCGGCTCGGCAATCCAGGGCGGAATCAA
>DASVYZ010000580.1:0-1632 GCA_036391935.1 Burkholderiaceae bacterium
CTGCGCCGCATGCGGCACCAGCACCGAGCAAGGGCAGGCGCCGGCCTCGCCACTGACTTGTCCACACCAAGTTGCCGAAATTCCCCGCATAAATTACAATTGCCGCACCATTTCGTCTCACGTAACTGGCGAAAATGCCAAATGTTTCCAGTTGGCAATAAGGTGGGCATCCACCGGGGAGCGTGAGATTTCACTGTAGCCGTGCGCCTGGGTAGCCAAGATGGTAGGACCGACCGTTTGAGGCTGCCAAATTCCGCTATCGCATCCCGATACTTTTTTGGCCCTCATTCGATTGAGCCCTCACTGCATACCTTGATCGATTGGAGTTAATTCATGTTCAGCAAAGACCAGACCCTCGCCAAAGTCGACCCCGAACTGTGGGGCGCCATCCAGAAGGAAAACCAGCGCCAGCAAGACCATATCGAACTGATCGCTTCGGAAAACTACACCTCGCCGGCCGTGATGGAAGCGCAGGGTTCGCAGTTGACCAACAAGTATGCCGAAGGCTATCCCGGCAAGCGCTATTACGGCGGCTGCGAATTCGTCGACATCGCCGAATCGCTGGCCATCGAGCGCATCAAGAAGCTGTTCGGCGCCGAAGCGGCCAACGTGCAGCCCAATTCCGGCTCGCAAGCCAACCAGGGCGTGTTCTTCGCCATGCTCAAGCCGGGCGACACCATCATGGGTATGTCGCTCGCCGAAGGCGGCCACCTGACGCACGGTATGGCGCTGAACATGTCGGGCAAGTGGTTCAACGTCGTGTCCTACGGCTTGAACGAGAAGGAAGCGATCGATTACGACGCGATGGAGCGCCTGGCGCACGAGAAGAAGCCCAAGCTGATCATCGCCGGCGCCTCGGCCTATTCGCTGCGCATTGATTTCGAGCGCTTTGCCAAGGTGGCCAAGGATGTGGGCGCCTATTTCATGGTCGACATGGCGCACTACGCCGGCCTGATCGCCGCAGGCGTCTACCCGAACCCGGTGCCGCATGCCGACTTCGTCACCTCGACCACGCACAAGTCGCTGCGCGGCCCGCGCGGCGGCATCATCCTGATGAAGGAGCAGTTCGCCAAGCAGATCAACTCGGCGATTTTCCCCGGCCTGCAAGGCGGCCCGCTGATGCACGTCATCGCCGGCAAGGCCGTGGCCTTCCAGGAAGCGCTGCAGCCCGAATTCAAGACCTACCAGGAGCAGGTGGTCAAGAATGCCGACGTGCTGGCCAAGACCCTGATCGCGCGCGGCTTGCGCATCGTCTCGGGCGGCACCGAGTCGCACGTGATGCTGGTCGACCTGCGCCCCAAGAAGATCACGGGCAAGGCCGCCGAAGCCATCCTCGGCTCGGCGCACATCACCTGCAACAAGAACGCCATCCCGAACGATCCGGAAACGCCGTTCGTCACCTCGGGCATCCGCCTGGGCAGCCCGGCCATGACCACGCGCGGCTTCACGGAGGCCGAAGCGACCAAGGTGGGCAATCTGATCGCCGACGTGCTCGACAATCCGCATGACGCCGCGAACATCGAACGGGTCAAGGCGCAAGTCAAGAAATTGACGGATGCGTTTCCGGTGTATGGCCGCTAGTTGACAGAAGAAACCCGATTGCCGCCGCCCCGCTTCTTGCAGGGCGGCGGT
>DASVYZ010000581.1:0-6062 GCA_036391935.1 Burkholderiaceae bacterium
GTGCAGGAAAAGGTCAAGGAATTCTTCGGCAAGGACCCGCGCAAGGACGTCAACCCCGATGAAGCCGTGGCCGTCGGCGCCGCGATCCAGGGTTCGGTGCTCTCGGGCGACCGCAAGGACTTGCTGCTCCTGGACGTGACCCCGCTCTCGCTCGGCATCGAAACCATGGGCGGCGTGATGACCAAGATGATCAAGAAGAACACGACGATCCCGACCAAGTTCAGCCAGGTGTTCTCGACCGCCGACGACAACCAGCCTGCCGTGACGATCAAGGTGTATCAAGGCGAGCGCGACATGGCCGCCGGCAACAAGGCGCTGGGCGAGTTCAACCTCGAAGGCATCCCGCCCGCACCGCGCGGCACGCCGCAGATCGAAGTGACCTTCGACATCGACGCCAACGGCATCCTGCACGTGGGCGCCAAGGACAAGGCCACCGGCAAGGAGAACAAGATCACCATCAAGGCCAACTCCGGATTGACCGAAGAGGAAATCCAGAAGATGGTGCGCGATGCCGAAGCCAATGCCGAAGAGGACAAGAAGCTGCGAGAACTGGCCGAATCGCGCAACCAGGGCGATGCGCTGGTGCACTCGACCAAGAAGGCCCTGACCGAATACGGCGACAAGCTCGACGCCGGCGAAAAGGACAAGATCGAAGCCGCGATCAAGGAATTGGAAGAAGTCGTCAAGGGCAACGACAAGGCCGCGATCGACGCCAAGACCGAAGCCCTGTCGGCCGCCGCGCAAAAGCTCGGCGAAAAGATGTATGCCGACATGCAGGCGCAGCAAGCTGCGGGTGGTGCAGCAGCCGGTGCCGATCAAGGCGCGCATGCCGGCGAAGCCAAGGGCAAGGACGAAGACGTGGTCGATGCCGAGTTCAAGGAAGTCAAGGACAAGTAAAACAGTGCTGCCGACAGGCCCGGTATTGAGCCGGGCTGTTTGGCTCGCCGGGACCTGGATCTGATCCGGTTCCGGCGTTTTCGCTTAATTCAAAGGGTACTGGCAAGATGGCAAAGAGGGATTTTTACGAAGTACTGGGCGTAGCGAAGAATGCCTCGGATGACGATATCAAGAAGGCTTACCGCAAGCTCGCCATGAAATACCATCCGGACCGCAATCCGGACAGCAAGGGCGCGGAAGAGAAATTCAAGGAGGCCAAGGAAGCCTACGAAATGTTGTCCGAACCGTCCAAGCGCGAAGCTTACGACCGTTACGGCCATGCCGGCGTCGACCCCAACATGGGTGCGGGCGGCGGCGGATTCGGCGGCGGCGCGGGCGGCTTTGCCGACGCTTTCGGCGACATCTTCGGCGACATCTTCGGCGGCGGCCGCGGCCGTTCCAGCGGCCCGCAAGTCTATCGCGGCGCCGACCTGCGTTACGGCCTCGAGATCACGCTGGAACAAGCCGCGCACGGCTTCGATACCACCATCCGCGTGCCGTCTTGGGATAACTGCGACACCTGCCACGGCTCAGGTGCCAAACCCGGCACCAGCCCGACCACTTGCACCACGTGTGGCGGCCACGGCCAGGTACGCATGCAACAAGGTTTCTTCAGCATCCAGCAAACCTGCTCCAAATGCCACGGCACGGGCAAGATCATCCCCACGCCCTGCCCCACTTGCAGCGGCGCGGGCCGCATCAAGCGCAACAAGACGCTGGAAGTGAACATTCCTGCCGGCATCGATGACGGCCAGCGCATCCGCTCCTCGGGCAATGGCGAACCGGGCATGAACGGCGGGCCGGCCGGCGACTTGTACGTGGAAATCCGCATCAAGCCCCATCCGGTATTCCAACGCGACGGCGGCGACCTGCATTGCGAAATGCCGATCTCGTTCGCCAAGGCGGCGCTGGGCGGCGAAATCGAGGTGCCGACCTTGAGCGGCAAGGCATCGTTTACGATTCCCGAAGGCACCCAGAGCGGGAAGACCTTCCGCTTGCGCAGCAAGGGTATCACGCCGTATCGTGCCGGCTATGCCGGCGACCTGTTCTGCCACGTCGTGGTGGAGACGCCCGTCAAGCTGACCGAAAAGCAGAAGGAATTGCTGCGCGAACTGGAACACCTCACCATCGAAGGCGGGGCGAAGCATAATCCGCAGACCAAGTCCTGGAAGGACAAGGTCAAGGAATTTTTCGAGTAAGCGCGTATTCCAGCTGCATGAGTTCCAACAGGGGACGCGCCTCGCGCGCGTCCTCGGCCGAGCGGTATATGGAGGCGTGGAAGCGATATCTTCCTTGCGCCGAAGCGGACGGCGCAAGCTGTGCCACCGCCGCTTCGGCCATGCCGGCCAGCATCGCATAACACTCTTCGGCGGCAGCTCCTCCACCGGTCTCGGCCTTGACGGGCGGCGCCGCAAACAGCGACAGATCGACTGTGGACGGCGCCATACCTTCGAGGGGCCGGGAAAACATGGCATCGATTTTCAAGTGGAACGCGTCATCCCGCCCTCTCGAGGGTACGGCGAGCGCCACCGCGGAAAACAATTCGTTGAAATAATGCGTCAATGCCTGCGCCAGCGTCTCGCCCTGCAGTTCGATGGGATCGGCGGCGATGGCGGTCGCGTCGACCGAAGACGTGAAGCGGCTCGGCAGGTTCCTCATGACGAACGCCGGGTTGGTCGCAGCGTCCGGCCGCAGAGACCGGTTGCGGGTAACGGTGGCCTTGGCCCATGCGTTTTGCCGCAGGAACGGATTCATGCGGTAGAAGGCGAATTCAAGCCCCAGCGCATCGAGCGCGGCGTAGCGCCCGGGGGCGAGCGCAAGGCGCAGTCTGTTGCCCTCCAGGGCCATGCCTTGCCAATCGGCGTCGCCTTGCAGCTTGAGCGCGGGCCAAAGAATCTGTCGATACACTGCCAGTCTCGTCGTGCCCGACGCCATGGTTTTCATCAGCAGACGATAGATTTGGGGAGCGCGGAAGCGGCTTCCCGCACCGGCAGATTGTTGCGCTTCGTGGTCTTGTAGCGTCCAGTCGCGGCCGGCGGCATTGACCTTCAGCTTGCAACCGGCTCCGAGCGGAAAGCCCTGACGCGCGAACTGCTCGCGCAAGCGGCCATCCACCCTGGCCTCATCCAGACCCGTTCCCAGGCCGGCCTCGGCGAGAAAGAGGAAATCGTCCGGCTGGTCGAGCCCATCCGCATCCTTTCCGAGCCGGTCGATATGCAGCGCGGACAGATACGGCGGTTCGCCGGCCGTCTCCACAGTCAAGGCATAAGCAAGGTCCGCCCGCGCCGAAGCGGCTGGCCCTTCCACGCCCGGCGGCTTCCAGGCCTGCGACACATGTTGCGCCAGGTACGCAAACGCCATGGCGGCCGCACGCGCGACGGCTGTATCGGCCTCGTCCCAAGGCCGCGCAAGGTCGGCGGACACGGCGGGCCAGGCAGCGACGAAAGCTGCCAGGGCACGAATGTAGGTGTCATTGGGCTCTTTGCCCGCAGGCGTTTCGGCAACGCTGTCGAGGCTCTCGAACCCGACTTCGAGGCGGAGTTCGTCCTGAACCGCAAGCTGCGGCGCGCAAGCAAAATGGTAAGTCCAATGCAGGGGCATGACCTGCGGATCCGCCGGCCATGCCGGCGCCGCCGCTTCGTGGCTCAAAACAGTTGACGCGGGCAAATGGAACAACGGTGCGATGAGCGCAGCCCGTTCGATGCGGCCCGAAACGTACTCGCCTTGGGAAAAGGGAAGCGCGAAATCGAGATAGGGCGTGCGGCCGCGAAGCTGCAATTGTTCCGCGCGGTAATCCAGGGCGAGCGATATGGACCGGCGGCCCGCCGCCTGCCCCAGCTCGAACGGCGCGATGATGTGGGAATGCCCCGTGACCAACTCCGCCTCGCCCGAACCGAATCTGACCGCCGGGGGCCGTTGCAGCCGATTCAACTGATCCGGCGAACGCACCTGCATCCGGCCCCGCATCCGGGGCGCCAAGGCGGGATCGCTCTGCGCGCCCTGGCCGCTGACCTCGATGGGAAATCGCACCGCCGTTTGCATGCGTCCGACAAGGGCCGGATTGCGCCGGAATTCTTCCTCCAAACTGAGCCTGACCTGCGCCAAATCGGCATCGCCGGCATCGTCGCCATCAAACAGCGGCAGGGCAGTCCGCGCGATGGACGCGGCCAAGTGATAGCCGGCGCTGTCGATAGCGCCAAGCCAGCCTTCGAATTCATCGTCAAGCCGGCCGGCCATGGCGGCGCGCCGCGACATGGTCTGCTCGATGGCATCGAAAAATTGGCGCTGCCACAGGTTGGGATCGGTGTCCGCAAATTCGTAGGCGTTGCCGCTGGGCCAATGCATGCCGCGCGCGCTATCGTAAGTCGGGACGGCGACGCCTTTGCCGTTCCATGGCCGGCGCACAAGCGGCGGCATGGCGAAGAAGCGCAAGCCGCCCTCTTTCACCGCGTAGGCCAGCGCATCGCCCTTGCCGGAGAAGTTGGCGACGAACATGGCCTCTCCCCATCCCTGCGCCAGCTTGAGCCCGGCGAACATCGTCTCGAATTCGCTGGCAAACCGCTCCATCGCTTCCCCTGCTGCGTGAAGCGACGTAAATGGCGCAGCAGTGAGCCTGGCCGGAATCGTTCCGCCCTTCTGATCGTGGGCAATGATTTCCACAACGAGTTCGTCCACGGCCACGGCATAGGAAGGAACGGCTGTTGCAGTGAAGCGCTCGCCGCGTGGCGGCGATATCAGCCGGCGAAGCGAAAGCGCCAATGCGCCGGTCCGCGCGGCCAGCTCCCCGACGTGGAGCGGCGCCAGCCCGCGTGCGGCCCGCTCGGTATTGATGCGTTCCCGCAGCAGCGTGAGAGACTCGTTGGGCAGGATGCCGTAGCAGCCGCCATCGATTTCCAGGGTTTGTCCGCATTGCAGCACGCCCGGCAGGCAGGCGTTGGCCGACATCAGCGTCGCGCAGTCGAGATTGAAACGGGCGCAGCAGGCGTCCACGGTCTCGGCTTTTCTCGCTGCGATGGCAGGCGCGTACAGGTAGGCGCCGTCGGCGACCAGGCCCGGCAACGCGGCGAATTGCGCAGCGAACCCGGGAATGGTCAATCCGAATTGTTCCGCCACGCTGCGGAAACTGTCTTGCATGGTCGGCGTCAGTGTCGTTTCGCCGAAGGTGAGCGGCACCGGAGCGAGGATGGCGGGCAGATCCCAATTGGCGCCCACCATATCCGCCGCCTTCCAATCGCCGCATCGTTCGGCGATGCCTTGCAGGCTTTCGCCCCGGCCCGTTCGGTAAACGGAAACGTCAGGATAGACAAAATCGGGCGGTACCATGCCGTCGGGGAATACGTAGTCGGCCAACCCAGGGATGCTCAAGGCGCCGTCCTCGGCCAGTTTCAAGGAGCTGTTGGCAGCCATCAGCGCCTCGACCGAGACGCCTTCGACCTGGGCGATGTCCGCCAGGGTTTCACCCTCTGCGACGGTATGCTTTCCGGGATTCGCGTCGCCACGGGGGACGCCGATTTGGGCGCGCGGGCCGAACAGCATGTCAGCGCGCACTTCCGCATTGGCTTCGGCCAATTGAGCGAACGACAAGGGGTAACCGGGCCGGTGGCCGGTGCTGTCGATAATGGCGGACAGCGTCTCGAAACCGTCTTTGCCGGTGCGCGCGGCGATCGCTTGCAACATCGCGGCCTGATTCATGAACACGTGCGCCGCCGTGGCCAGGCCGAACATCGCCCGGCGCATGGCGGCCTGCTGCGGCACATGAGGTTCGATTTTGCCCAGCGACGTGGCGAGCGTCCAATCGACTTCGCCAAACCGCATTTCGGCAGCGATCTCCCGATACCTGCCTGCGGCGTCGGAAGCCCGGCGAGCGGCTTCCGCTGCGTCGACTCTGCCGGCCGGCAGGTAATCATGGGGCGCCACGGCAATGTGCAAGGCGAGATTGTCGGTGCCGCCGGCGATAGGGGCAAAGAAACGGTAACTGCTCCGGAAACCCGGCCACAATCCGAGCGGCAACGGGTCGGCGGCAAGGGCGGCCTCAGGTGCCGCAGAGGCGGGCATCGAGGTATCGATCGGGGACGATGTCAATCTGGACTCCATTCCTTGCGAATCGGCGAGAGCGCTATTACACC
>DASVYZ010000582.1:0-4788 GCA_036391935.1 Burkholderiaceae bacterium
GCAAGCCGTGCGCGCGCCGGTAATAGGGCGAAAGCTCGTCGAGACCGAAGGGCCAGCCGCTGTGCGCGATCCAGTCGCGCCGGTCGAAGTCCCAGGGATCGAGTGGCCGGCACCACCCGCCCCAGCAATTGCTGCTGCCGCCGAGGAATCGCCCGCGGCAGCCGTCGGCGAACATATACGGCAAGCCCGTGTCCCTGCCGCGGCAGAGATCGCGCGTCTCGTCGTCGGCGTCAAAGCCGCCGCTTTCGAGCAGGCAGCAATCGATACCCTTCTTGTCCATTTCCAGCGCCAGCGAAATGCCGGCCGCGCCGCCGCCGATAATGCATACCGCCGTATCGACATTAACGCCCTGCTCCACGCTTCTTGTATCGATGAACATACTAGCGTCCCAGATCGTAACGAAAATGCTGCCACCAGGTCAGCGCACGCTCGCAGCGCTTCGCCATGGCAGAACCGCCATGGAGCCAATCCTTGGCCCGCTTGACGTAACCCTGTGCGGCGATCCGCATGAACAAGCCCGCATTGCGCAACGCATGCAGGCGCGAACGGTATAGAACGATCCGTTCCAGCCGGTGCTCCCGGGCCTGGAACTGATACTTGTAGTCGTACCGTCCCCATAGAAAATGAAATTCGTTGCCGCCGCGCTTGATGCACTCCTGGATTGTCAGCAGGCAGCAAAGCGTCCCCAGGCCGAAGGCGTTATAGGCCGGGTCGTGCGCCAGCAGGCGCATGAAATAATTGCGGCCCACCCTGAAGCTCAGCGAACCCGCGGCCACGCGGCCGTCTATCGTCATGAAGCAGCCCAGGCCGCAATGTCCGGCAAGCCGGACCAGCCGGTCCCTCTCCAGCGCATCGAGGCCCGAGACTTTTTTCTTGCCTGCCATCCGGGCCCGGTTGAACCCGGCGGTTTGCTCGATCCACGCCGGATCGATGGCACTGCCTTCGCAAACGACGAGCCGGTACGAGTCGATTTGCTCCTCCAGCTTCTGCATATGGCGCCGCAAGCTGCGGCGCGATCCCTTGCCGATTCCCGCGACATACTCGGCTTCCGTGCCGGGCAGCATGGCGACGTAGTCTTCCAGGTAGGCAAAGCGCTGGTGCACGAAGGGCGCCGGTGCGCCGGAAATGCGTATCGCGCGGAACGACACCGTATCCGAAAACCGGTCATTCTCAAAGATGAACCTGGCGAAGCGGGCGAGGTCCGAACCATTCAGTTCGATCACTTCATTCAAGACTTCGACCAGGCGGCCGTTGCGGCGAAACAGCAGCAATGTGACGATGTCGCCGCCCTGCCTCACGACATAGGTGCTGGCGCCCTCGAGCTTGCCGCCGATTTGAAATTCCGGCAGGCTCGAATAAAGGCTGCCATACAGGCGTTCCAATTCCGGCTTGACGAAGGACGGCACCTCGTTTTCGAAACACTGCACGGTGAGCATGCCGAGATCGGCGGGCGTGCACGGCGCATCGCCCGTGACCGTCTCGTCGAGAGACCGTCCCGACGCATCCGCGCCTTGCTGCGGCGGCGCGTAACCTGGTGCCATCTTGCCATACGTTGCCGACATAATGCGGACTCCGATTGACTTCACCTGCCTGAACGAATGCCCAAACTTGAAAAGCGTAATACGCAAATTTGGCGCCAACTGAAGGACTCGAACCCCCATCCTCTTGATTACATTTCAAGTGCTCTGCCTGTTGAGCTAAGCTGGCCCGAACAACCGGATCGATGAAGCGTGCAGCTCGGCACACAACGCGCTCGGAACAGTGCTCATTACACCCTGCCTCGCCTGTCTCGACATTGACTTTTGTCATCTCCTCAACGGATTTCCCGCCGCGTGTATGGATTCGGGCCGCGTATCGTGCCACCCTGAGGTTTCATCCAACGCAGCGAAAAAGGAAAGGCGGAACATGAGCATCAGCAAAGAGTCCCTGCGATCGGCTTTCGAGAATTTTCGCGAAGGCGATGCGCGGGACAGCGTTCTCGAAGTCGGCACCGGCGGATTCGGCAATGCCCCTGACACAACGATCCAATTTGCGTGGGCCGACAAATCGCACCGGCTGCAGGCGAGCGGCAATGGCACCGGCCCGCTCCAGGTTCCCCCTTCCGTATCCGCAAGCGCCAGGAAGAAACTCAAGGCGGAAAGGCGCGATTTGCAACGCGGCCTGCCGTTCGACGACGGAGAATTCGACTGGATCTATTGCGACGGCGTGATGGAACACCTGGGTACGGCCGAAGCGCAAGACCGGTTGACGCAGGAACTGTTTCGCGTTTGCCGAAAAGGCTGCTTCATCGCCACCGCCAACCGCTGGCACCCTCTCGAATTTCACACGCATCGCATCCTGTGGCATTGGCTGCCGCGCGCATGGTGGCAGCCGGTGCTGCGGCACTTCGGCATGGTAGCCAGGGATGGGGAACCGGCCCTGCGCCTGCTTTCCTCGAGCGAGCTTGGAGCCATGGCGCAAGCCTTGCCCGGCGCGCCGCCGTTTTCAATCGGCCACTTGCGCTTCTGCCTGGTCAAGGCGCAGTTCTTCCTGCAGATTCGCAAGGGCGGGTGAGGCGTCTCAGTTACGCCCGATCTTCCCCGCATCCGACAATGCCGTGGCGCGCGCAGGCACGGCGAACGGATTGCCCTTGGCCGCCATATAGCGCTGCGCCAGCAGGACCGCCGCCTTCGAATTGATGTGGTTGGCGTCCTTGTACAAGGCGATGTTGCCGATGCTGGTCAGGCATTCCGCCGCATTGCACATGACCGCCCTCGGGTCCACGACGACGGTCTGCGGATAGCGGCGTTGAATGCCGTCGATCACCGCATTCATCGAATCCTGGCTGTCGCTGACAAAGCGGTAGGGGATATTGCAGTCGCGGCCCGGCTCGGTCCAGCCGCGCTGCCTGAACAGCACGCATTGCGACAAGTCGGCGCTGTAAAACGGATTATCCTTGAACAGCACCGGCGTCGCCCCGGCGGCAAGGATGCTGCGGACGACGGAATCGAGCCTGCTGTCGAACAAGGCTTCCCTGCCCTTGTAATCCCAAAAGCTGGCGACGGCGACGAAACGGAAATTGCCGGCCAGCTTGAGCAGGTCGGCGTTCCTGCGCTGGCATGCGGACGGTTCCGCCCCCCCCTTGCCGCCATCGGCCAGATCGATGGCCGAACAACTCCCCTCGACGTAGTACACCATCTCAAGGCCGCCTTCGCGCGCCAGGGTTTCGACGAAGGGCTTGAAGTGATTGGCGTGCGAGTCGCCGAAAAGCAGGATATCGGCCCCTTTTTTCCCGGTGGCGCCGAATGCGCAGTTCTTCCGCAGGTAATCCAGCGTCACGCCCTGGTACTCGCCCGACTTGATGGCGCAGGCATTCTTCAAATCGCGCTCGAAGGAATAACTCGAGATGAGTTGCCGCGATTCCGGCGAAAAACGCGCCGGCGCCCCTTCGGTTCCATAGGAATACAGGCCGACCAGGAGAAACAAGGCGGCCGGCGCGGCATAGTAGCGCAAGCCCACCGCGCGAAACGACAGGCTGCGGTTCATGCGGATCGGCATCTCGACATAACGCCAGGTCAGGTAAGCCAGGCCGGCCGAAAGCAGAACCGCAGCCAGCGCAACCGGGGCGGTAAGCTCGATTTGCCGGTAGCGCAGGAAAGAGAAGACCGGCCAATGCCAGAGATAGAGCGAATACGAGATCAACCCGATCGCCACCAGCCGCTTGTGGGACAGCAGTGCGGACACGGCATTGCTGCCCGTGCCGGCATAGAGCAGCAAAGCCGTTCCGACGCTGGGATACAGGGAATTCACGCCGGGAAAATGCATGTCGCGCCGTAGCAGAAACAGCGAACCAAACACCAATGCCGCGCCCAGCACAGCCAACAGCGCCGCGCTGCGGCCGGCCGCCGGCTTTCTCTCCGAAGCGAAGAAAGCCAGCGCGCCGATCAGCAATTCATGCGCGCGGTAAGGCAGCAGGAAATACGTCCCCACCCTCCCGGTTTTCCACTCCGAAAGCGCGACGAATGCCAGCGCGGCGACAATGAGAACCGGAATCTTGGCCCTGCCCAGGCGGTGCTGCATCAGAAACAGCAGGGCCGGAAAGACGAAGTAGAACTGCTCCTCGACCGAGAGCGACCACGTGTGCAGCAGCGGGAATTCCTCGGTGCGCTGGCCGAAATAGCCCCAGCTCAGCATGGAAAAGAACACGTTCGAACAAAAGGCCCAGGAGGCGGCAAGCGACGTGGTGTAGAAAATGTAATCGTTCGGTATGAGCAGATAGCTCGATATGGCCAGCGTGAAGAGGGAAACCACCGCATAGGCCGGCAGCAGGCGCTTGATGCGCCGTTTGTAGAAATCCAAAAAGCTGAAGCGGCCCGCATCGAGCTGTTTTTGGATCAAGCCGGTAATAAGGTAACCCGAGATGACGAAAAACACGTCGACCCCGGCAAATCCGCCGGAAACAAGGCGTGAACTGACATGGAAGGCAACGACCGCGAGCACGGCAACCGCACGCAAGCCGTCGATGTCGGGACGATAGGAGTGAGCCGCCATTGCGCGTCTTTCTGTGATGGGGAACGGTGCGGCGTCCTGCCGGCAATGCCGGCACGCGCCAGAATGCGCACCAGCATAGCCCGCCTCCGGTTGGCCGATCTTGACATTTCGCAAGCACCGAAGGCGCGCGATCAGGCCGGCGGCCTTGCGACCTGGTCCTCGATGCATTCGAGCAGCGTGTCCATGGCCTCGCACAACGCCGCGAAACCGCCCTCCCCCTCCAGCCCGGCGCGCAAGGCCCTGTCGAGATTCAAGGCG
>DASVYZ010000583.1:0-6885 GCA_036391935.1 Burkholderiaceae bacterium
ACTCGGCAACGAAGTGCTCGATGCCATGCCGGTGTCGCTGGTCGTCAAAACGGCGGAAGGCTGGGCCGAACGCGGTTTGCGCCTCGATGGCGGGCGGTTTACCTACGAAGACCGCCCTTGTGCGGACGATCTGGTGCAGCAGGTTCCCAACGCCGAATTGCTGCCCGACGGCTATCTGACCGAAGTGCATCCGCAGGCGCAAGCCTTCATGCGCTCGCTTTCCGCCATGCTCCGCGCCGGTGAGGGCGGCTGTGCGGTGTTGCTCGACTACGGGTTTCCCGCCGCCGAATACTATCTGGCACAACGCCATGCCGGCACCTTGATGTGCCACTACCGCCATCATTCCCATCCTGATCCGTTGTGGCTGCCCGGCCTGCAAGACATCACGGCCCACGTCGATTTCACCGCCATGGCCGTCGCTGCTGTCGAATCCGGCATGGAATTGCTGGGCTATACCAGCCAAGCCGGTTTCCTGCTCGCTGCCGGCCTGGGCGACATGTTGATGCGCACCGCGCCCGAGGAATCCGCAGCTTACCTGCGCCAGACCAATGCGGTACAAAAACTGACTTCGCCCGCCGAAATGGGTGAGTTGTTCAAGGCGCTCGTGGTGGGCAAGGGCGTGGCCTTGCCCGAGGCGTTTTTGCGCACCGACCGCAGCCATCGTTTGTGAGGGCTGCGGCCTTGCAATTTTGAACAGATCGAAGTGGCTTGTTGTTTTGCGCGGCTTCACGCAGAATAAGTGACTTGCTGCGGCCGGTGGCCGGCGTTCCGGCTGCAGTGATCGGTATAGGCCTATCGTGATCAAAGCGAGGCGCAATCTGGCTTCCTGATTTTTCCGCGTGGCTGCGGGAAGATGCGACATGGCTTCTGAAGTACGGCAGGGCCTGGATAGCATTCATTCCAAAGACTGATTATGCAACGCGCGAGCGAGCTGGATACGGTGCCGAGCAGCGACGCCTTCCCCGATACGGTGGAGTTGCCCGCGTTCGGCGATACGCCGCCGGAACAGCCGGCGGGCAATGCGCCCGCGCCGCATCCGGTTGCGGCCGTCACGGCCCAGTTGCAAAAGGAATTACGCCGTTCGCGATTGCATCGGCGCTTGCTGATCGGTTGCGGTTTTGCCGGTCTTTACCTGTTCGCACTATTCATCTTTTGCCTGGTCGGCTTGGTCAACAGCTTGGTGCTGGTGGCCAGTTTCGGGTTCGTCGTCACGGCGGCTTTAGTTTTTTTTGCGCTCTATGCCGCGAGCAAGAGCAAGCGCAAAGCGGAAAAGCGCCTGACCGGCCCGATTGCCGTCAGTGCGTTGGCCGTGATGCTGGCCGACGTCTATTTCGCGCCCGGCAGCCGGCCGGTGTTTACCACCTTCGTCTTTCTCGCCATCGCCTATGGCATGTACTACATGAGCCGGCGCGCCATGCTGCTGCTCTGCGCCGGCACGCTGGCCGGCTTTGGCGCCGTGATCGGCGCGCATCACGTCATGCTGCGCGACGCCGGGCTGTTGCGCGAGGAACTGTTGGGCCTGTTTCTGCTGGGCATTGCCCTGCCCGGCTTCGTGCTCCTGGCCGGGCGCGTGCGCCAATTGCACAGTGCGCTGTACAAGGCCGGCCTCAAGATCAAGAATATCGAAGAGAGCGCGCGGCGCGATCCGTTGCTGGGTTGCTACAACCGCCGCTTTATGGTGGCGGCGCTGGAAGAGCAAAAGCGCCTGGCCGATCTCAATGGCACGCCCCTGTGCCTGGCCGTGATCGACCTCGACCATTTCAAGCGCATCAACGATGAAGTCGGCCATCTGGCCGGCGACGAAGTCTTGCGCCGCTTTGCCAACGTGGCGCGCCAGAACATCCGCCAGTTCGATGTGTTCGGCCGTTACGGCGGCGAGGAATTCCTGCTGATTCTGCCCCATACGCCACTGGCGGCTGCCTTCAACACGGTCGAACGCATCCGCGACCGCGTGGAAAAGCATCAATGGAGCGAAGACTTGAAAGCTCCGGTCACGGTGTCGATCGGTTTGACCCAATATAGCGGCGGCGAATCGGCGCTCGACCTGTTTTCGCGCACCGACACCGCCATGTATCTGGCCAAGCGCGGCGGGCGCAACCAGGTCAGCGTGCAGGAACCGCACGTGGAGCTATGGCACAACACTCTGTCTTGAGGCGATTTTCTTGCGGCAAGGAAGTGCAGTACTATAAAGCTGGGCCGGGATTCCGACGTTAACCCGGAAAACAGATAGCCGGCAAGGAAACCATGAAGGAAGATCTCGCCAACGTCAATGCCTTGATCGTTGAGCCGCATTCGGGTATGCGCGGAAGCATGCACAATATGCTCAATCTGTGCGGCATCAACAAGATCGACCATGCCGTCTCGGCCAGCACCGCGCTACGCCCGCTCAAGACCCGGTCCTACGACGTCATCCTGTGCGAATACGACCTTGGCGAAGGCCAGGACGGCCAGCAATTGCTGGAAGACCTGCGGCAGAACAAGATCATCCCGCTCTGGACCATTTTCTTCATGGTCACGGCCGAGCGCAGCTATGAAAAAGTGGTGAGCGCGGCCGAACTGGCGCCGACCGATTACCTGCTCAAACCCTTCACCGCTGAATCTCTGCTTGAGCGCATCAACCGCGCACTCGAGCGACGCGCGCTATTCATGCCGGTCTATCAACTGATGGACGAAGGTAGCCTGGACAAGGCCGTCGAAGCCTGCGTCGAAAGCGAGCTTGCCAACCCGCGCTACGCGCTCGACTTCACGCGCTTGCGTGCCGAGCTGCATGTGGCGCTGGGCCAGCCGGCCGAGGCCGAAGTCATTTATCGCAAGATCTACGAGACCAAGGCCGTGGCCTGGGCGCGCCTGGGCTTGGCCAAGTGCCTGTTCATGCAAAACCGCTTCGAGGAAGCGCAGCGCCTGTTGCAGGCGCTGGTATCGGAAAACCGCAGCTTTCTCGACGCCTACGACTGGCTGGCCAAGACCCATGTGGCCAAGGGCGCTTTCCCGCAGGCGCAAGGTGTGCTCGAAAGCGCCGTGGCCATTTCGCCGCACGTGGTGCGGCGCCTGCGCAGTTTGGGCGAAGTGGCGCTCGAAACCGGCGACGTGGCGCTGGCCGAATCGGCGTTCCAGAAAGTCGTGGCCAAGGCGCGCTATTCCGAGTACCGCGATCCGGAAGACCATGTCATGCTGGTCAAGACCCTGGTGCATCGCGGCGATCTGGCGCAGGCTTCGGCCGTGGTGCGCGACCTGGAAAAGACGCTGTCGGGCAACCGCAAGTCGGAAGCCTGCCGCGCTTATTCGAATGCGCTGATCCTGGAACAGCATGGCGATACGGAAACGGCACTGTCGCAATTGTCGGCCGCTGTCTCGGCCAGCCAGCGCGGCGCTCAGTTGTCGAACGGCATCAAGCTTGACATGGCCAAGACTTGCCTGGAAAACAAGCTTGAAGGCCAGGCTTCCGAGATGATGCTTGAAGTCATGAACAACAGCGGCGACGGCACGGCCTTGGCTCGTGCCATGAAAGTGTTCGAACGCGCCGGACGCAAAGACCTGGCCGAATCGATGGCCAAGGAAAGCAAGCGCCAGGTGATGCACATGGTCACTTCGGGGGCGGAAAAAGCCAAAAAAGGCGATTACCGCGGTGCGGTGGAGCTGATGACGGAAGCGGCGCGCAAATTCCCGGAAAACCCGCAGGTCGTGTTCAATGCCGCGCTTTCCTTGCTTAAATGCATGGAAAACTTGGGCTGGGACAACAAGATGGCGGAACAGGCGCGCTGGTATATCGAAAGCTGCCGCCATCTCGATCCGGGCAATCCACGCTTGGCGCCGCTGGGCGAGCTGTACCAGACCGTGTTGCGCAAATACGGCATTGCCCCTTCTCATGTTTCCGCACGGCTACGCGCTTAGACCTTGATGTCCGGCGCCGGCGAGCGCCTTTTCCCTTGCGTCAAACCGTCCATGCACGCTGGATGGCGGTTCATGCGCGCTAATCCGCGTTTCGTCTCATGGGCCGCCTCGATCGGGGCGATCCGTTCATAATAAGGCGCGCTGCCGGGAGATCCATCCGGGAAGCATCTACCCGGCTATCCGCCGGCAACTATAATGATGAGGATACCCTACGTGAATCGCCACATACTTAGCGCCATCGCCGTGCTGCTTGCCGGCAGTGCATGGGCAGCCGACACAGCCTCCCTGAATTCGGGCATCGAGCCGCAATACCAGGACAGCGCCGTCCGCATTCAGGACGATTTCTACAAGCACGTCAACGGCACCTGGATGAAGAACACCGAAATCCCGGCCGACAAGAGTGCCTGGGGTTCGTTCTATGTGCTGCGCGAGAATTCTCTGAACCAATTGCGTACCATCGTCGAGGCGGCGTCGCACGCCAAGGGCAAAGACAAGGAGCATGGCTCCGATACGCAAAAGATCGGCGATCTCTACGACAGCTTCATGGATGAAGCCAAGCTCGAAAAGTTGGGCCTGACGCCCTTGAAGGCCGAGTTTGACCGCGTTGCCGCTTTGAGCGACAAGAGCCAGATTGCGGCGCTGATCGCCCACTACAATCGTGTCGGCATCGGCGCACCCTATGATATCGGCGTGCATCTGGACAACAAGGATTCGACCAAGTACGTGGTTGACTTCAGCCAAAGCGGCCTGGGCTTGCCTGATCGCGACTACTACCTGAAAAAAGACGATGCCAAGATGGCGGAGGCATTGTCCAAGTACGAGGCGCATATCGTCAAGATGCTGGTCATGGCCGGCGAAACGCCGGCGGATGCCGCGGCCAAGGCCAAGAATATCGTGGCGCTGGAAACCAGCATGGCCGAAGTCCAATGGACCAAGGTCGAAAACCGCGACCCGATCAAGGCATACAACAAGGAAGAACTGGCCAAGCTGGCCGAACTCACGCCTGGCTATGACTGGAAACCGTATCTCGCCGAAGCCGGCCTCGATGGCAAGCTGAGCTATGTCATCGTCAGCCAGCCCAGCTATTTGACTGGCTTCGCCAAGCTGGTCGAAAGCGCGCCGCTATCGACTTGGAAAGACTACTTCCACTGGCGCGTGCTGTCCTCCAGCGCGCGCTACCTGTCCAAATCGTTCGCCGACGAGAACTTTGCTTTTTATGGCACCGTCTTGAACGGTGTGCCGGAGCAGGAACCACGGTGGAAGCGCGCGATCGGCCTGGAAGAAGGTGTTATCGGCGAAGGATTGGGCAAGCTCTATGTGGCCAAATATTTTCCACCGGAAAACAAGGAGCGCATGGAAAAGCTGGTTGCCAACCTGCTTGAGGCCTATCATCAAAGCATCGATACGCTCGACTGGATGACGCCTGCCACCAAGAAGGAGGCGCAAGCCAAGTTGGCTACCTTCATGACCAAGATCGGCTACCCATCCAAGTGGCGCGATTATTCTTCGCTGAACATTGAGAAAGCTGATTTGCTCGGCAACGTACGCCGCGCCAATGAGTTCGAATACTTGCGCAATATCAACAAGCTCGGCAAGCCGGTTGACCGTACCGAGTGGGATATGACGCCGCAGACAGTGAACGCTTACTATAACCCGGAGATGAATGAAATCGTCTTCCCAGCCGCGATCCTGCAACCGCCGTTCTTCAACAGCAAAGCCGACGATGCCGTCAATTACGGCGCCATTGGCGCCGTCATCGGCCACGAAATCAGTCACGGCTTTGATGATCAGGGCGCGCAGTACGACGGCGCCGGCAATCTGCGCGATTGGTGGAGCAAGGAAGATCACGAGCGCTTCAAGGCCAAGACCGAAGCCTTGGTCAAGCAATACAGCGCATACGAACCTGTGGCGGGCTACCACGTCAACGGCGAATTGACGCTCGGCGAAAATATTGCCGACAATTCCGGTCTGGCAATCGCCTATAAGGCTTACAAGCTGTCCCTGGGCGGCAAGCCGTCGCCGGTGATCGGCGGCATGACCGGCGAACAGCGCTTTTATCTCGGCTTCGGTCAGGTCTGGCGCGGCAAGATGCGCGAAAATGCTGCCATCGTGCGCATCAAGACCGACCCTCACTCGCCACCGCAAGTGCGCGCCGACGGCACGGTCAAGAACCAACCCGGCTTCTATGATGCCTTCGGCATCAAGGAAGGCGATCATATGTACTTGGCGCCAGACCAGCGCGTGATTATGTGGTGATGCGCCTGCAGTAATGCTTACGCAGCAATCGCGTAAAAGCTGCAGTTGCGCGGCAGTAAAAGCGGGCTTCGGCCCGCTTTTCCATTCCGCAAAGCAATTTTTGCGCGCAACCGCAAAATTTCTGTGCGCCAATCGCAGACAGGGCTTGACAAGTGTGCGAGACTCTCCTATAGTCTGTGGTTCCCTGCGGAGGGGTGGCCGAGTGGTTAATGGCAGCAGACTGTAAATCTGCCCTCTTACGAGTACGCTGGTTCGAATCCAGCCCCCTCCACCAGGCCAGGTTAGTAAATGTGCGGCAGGGAAGTGCAGTTGGAATGAGGTCGAAGTTTGAGCCCATGCGGGTGTAGCTCAATGGTAGAGCTGAAGCCTTCCAAGCTTATGACGAGGGTTCGATTCCCTTCACCCGCTCCAGTTTGCAGAGGTATTGAAAAGTTTGGAGTAGCCGTGCGGATCGGTTTGTTTTTGGTTCGGGCGGTGAATAAGCCCTTTTAGCTCAGTGGTAGAGCACTCCCTTGGTAAGGGAGAGGCCACGTGTTCAATCCACGTAAAGGGCACCAGTTTTAGTGATCGTAGTTAATGGCGTTATCGGGCTTGTGCCCGGCGGGGTTGATCCCGACATTCATCATCAAATAGTTAGGAGTTCAAGATGGCAAAGAGCAAGTTTGAGCGGACCAAGCCGCACGTGAATGTCGGCACGATCGGTCACGTTGACCATGGCAAGACCACGCTGACGGCAGC
>DASVYZ010000584.1:0-1755 GCA_036391935.1 Burkholderiaceae bacterium
ACGACACGGTCAAGCACCATGTCTATTCGTTTTCGCCGGCCAAGGTGTTCGACCTGCCGCTGTATTCGGGTACGCCGGCTGCGCCGCAACTGTTCGACAAGGCAGGCACCGTGGTCCTGGGCTGCAATATCCACGACCAGATGATCGCCTATGTCGAAGTGGTCGATACGCCATTTTTCGGCAAGACCGATGCCGCCGGCAAGCTCAGGCTCGATGCGCTGCCACCCGGGAAATATCAATTGCGGGCCTGGCATTATAATTTGCCGATATCGGTGCCTTTTGTCGAACAGGGATTGACCGTGGCGGGGAGCGACGGCACGGCCAGCTTCAAGCTCGAACTCAAGCCCGGTGCCGGGTCGAAATGACATCGAATTGACGTTGAAGTGAGCCCAATGCATTTTCGCACCCTTGAAAGCCGCATCGTCACGCTGTTCCTCGTGCTGGTGCTGGCCGTTCAGCTCGGCGGCTTTTTCGTTATTCGCAACGGCATCGTGGATAACGCGCAAGCGGCGATGCGCGAACAATTGAAGCTGGGCGAGAATCTGTTCAATCGCCTGCTCGAACAAAAAAAACAGAGGCTGACCGATAGCGCGCGCGTACTGGCGAAAGACACGGGCTTTCGCAGCGCCATCGGTACGGACGACAGGCCCACCATCGAATCGGGCCTGATCACGCTCGGAGAGCGGATCGACGCCTCGCTCACCCTCCTGGTCGGCCTCGACCGCCAGATCAAGGCCACCACGGTGCAGCGTCCGGCCGGCAGCCTGGAAAACACCATCCTGTCCCTGATCGACCAGGCCGAGCAGAACGACGGCGCCGTCGGCATCACCATTTTCGACAAGCGCATCTATCAGGTGCTGGTGGTGCCCGTGCGCGCGCCGGTCACCATAGGCTGGATCGCCATGGCGTTTCCGCTCGACGACAAGTTGGCCCAGGACATGCGCGGCCTGTCTTCGCTTGACGTATCTTTTCTTGTGGCTGAGGGCAATGGCGGCTGGGTTGTCGATGCCACCACCTTCAAAAGCGAGCAGGAAGGGGAATTGGCGGAGGTGCTGAAAACGCAAGGCAGCGCACTGCCGACGATGGCGCGCATAGAGATGGGCGACAGCAGCTACAGCATCCGAACTTTCCCGCTGACGGGCGACAATCGTGCGCTCGTGCTCCTGCAGCGCTCGCTCGATGCCGCCATTGCCCCATACAAGCAGTTGCAGTACGCGATGATGCAATTCACCGCCGCCCTCATCGTCGTGGCGGTGGCCATGAGCTTTTTTGCGGCCAAGCGGATTGCGGGCCCGTTGCGCGACCTGACCGAAACGGCCAAGCGGCTGGGTAGCGGCAAGTATGAAGGCCAGATCGCGGTCAAGCGCGACGATGAAATCGGCAAGCTGTCGCAAGCTTTCAACAGCATGCGCGACGACATCGCCAAGCGCGAAGTCGAGATCCGCCGTCTGGCATATTGGGACACCCTGACGAACTTGCCGAACCGGGCGCAGTTCGCTCTGATGTTGAACGAAGCCATCGCCGCGGCCGGCAAGCAGAACAGCACCTGCTTCATCCTGATGATGAACCTGGACCGTTTTAAGAACGTTAATGATGTGCTCGGCCACAATTTCGGTGACTTGCTGTTGCGCCAGGTGGCGCAGCGCTTGACGGAAACGGTTGGGTCGGAATACCCGCTGGCGCGCCTGGGCGGCGATGAATTCGCGGTCCTGCTCTCCATGTCCGAGCCGACCGAGGCGCACGCCCTGGCGGCGA
>DASVYZ010000585.1:0-2226 GCA_036391935.1 Burkholderiaceae bacterium
TCGCACCCCTTGCCCTTGTCCCATTGCCCGCCCCGCTCCAGCTGGTATTCTCTTTCGGACACATCGTTCACCACGCAATAGCCGGCCACGAAATTCAGGGCATCGTCAACGTCGACATAGCGCGCGGTTTCGCCGATCACCACGCCAAGTTCCACTTCCCAGTCGGTTTTGACCGAATCGCGCGGCATCACCACCGCGTCGTTGGCGCCGACAACGCTGCTGGTTGCCTTCATGAATAGCACAGGTTCATCCGGTACCGGCAAGCCGGATTCGGCCGCGTGATCGGAGTAGTTCAGCCCCACGCAGATGAACTTGCCGATGCCGGCCCACGGCGGCGCGATGCGACCCGGTTGGTCAACCAGCGGCAGCGTGGCAGGAGGAATTTCCGCGAGCCGCGCCAGTGCGGCTTTACCCAGATCCGCAGCACGCAAGTCCGGCAGCACGCCGGACAGGTCGCGCACCCGGCCCTCCTGATCCAGGATGGCGGGTTTTTCCATGCCCTTGGGGCCGTAACGCAATAATTTCATAAGAATTTCCGATAAAAGGTCGTGTCAGTTGCACCAGCCGCCGTCGATGATGTGCGTGGCGCCGGTGGTGAAAGCGGATTCGTCCGAAGCAAGGTACACCGCCAGCGCGGCGATTTCCTCCGGCGTACCCAGGCGGCCCATGGGTTGACGCTGGCGGAATGCCTGCTCCACGTCTTCGAGATTCTGGCCGCTTGCGCGGGCCTGAGCCGCCATGCGCTGAGCCAGCGAAGGGGAGGCAACGGTGCCGGGGCAAATGGCATTGCAGCGCACGCCGGTGGTGACGAAATCGGCCGCCACAGACTTGGTCAGGCCGATCACCGCAGCCTTGGTGGTGCTGTAGATGAAGCGCTGCGGCACCGCTCGCACGCTGGAGGCGATGGAGGCCATGTTGATGATGGAGCCTGCACCGCGTTCCACCATGGCCGGCAGGAAAGTGCGGATCAGGCGGTACATCGCCCGCACGTTCAGGTCGAAGGACACATCCCAGTCCCGCTCCCCGCAATCGAGAATGGTGCCGGCGTGGACGAAGCCGGCGCAGTTGAACAATACATCGACTGCACCTATCTCACGCGCAAGCGCGGCTATGGCGTCGGCATCGAGCACGTCAAGCCGGTACGGCTCGCAGTTCTCCAATGTGCGGACCTGTGCCAGGTCGATATCGGTGGCGATGACGCGAGCACCTTCGCGCGCGAAAGCCGACGCGGTAGCGCGTCCTATTCCCTGGCCGGCGGCCGTAACCAGTGCAGTCTTTCCTTGCAACCTGTTTGTCATCTTCACTCCATATGAAAAACCAATTCCATTTCGGCCCAGTGTTCACCTTGGGCGCGACTGGCCAACGGCCGCTGGCATGGGCCGCACAAGGCCCACCAGCGTTGCGTCTCCGGATCGGCGGCGATCATCCGCATGTCCGCCTCAAAATCCTGGCCGTGGTATTCCCAGTAACCGAACAACAGATTTTCCGGTTCGCGCAGGAAAATACTGTAATTCTTCACTTGCGCCTTACTCAACATCGCCAGCACTTGCGGCCAGACTGCTGCGTGCAATGCCTTGTATTCCGCAATTTTTTCGTCGGCAATGCCGATTACCATTCCCATTCTTTGCACGTGTGCCTCGTCAATCGAGCCGGTAAAATCTTTGCGCGTTGAGACCGAAGACAAGACGCCGGCTCGTCTCGTCCAGTCCGACCAGCAGCCGCTCGCTGGCAGCGATCCACTCTCCGTAGTTGCTGGCCAGGTTCAGCACCGGCCAGTCGCTGCCCCAGATCACCCGGTGCGCCCCGAAGGCGTGCAGAATGTGGTCCACGTAGGGGCGCAAGCGCCCGATATCCCAATCTGCGCCCGCCTCAGTGACCAATCCTGACAGCTTGCAATACACTTGCGGCAACGCGGCGAGGCGCTCGATATCGTCGCACCACGGCGTCATCGCACCTTGGGCAATCAGCGGCTTGGCGCCGTGGTCGATCACGATAGGCAATCGAGGATGACGTTCGGCAAATGTCAGCAGCGCAGGCAAATGACGCGGCAAGACCAGGGCATCGAAACTGAGGCCGTGGCGCAACATGGCTTGCACCGCCGGCTCGAGGCGCGGATCGAGTATCCAACGCTCGTCCTCGATATCCTGCAGCATGGGCCGCACCCCCTTAAGCACGGCATGCTCCGCCAACTCGGCGATGCGTGCAGGCGCGTCCTCATGTGCCAGA
>DASVYZ010000586.1:0-5952 GCA_036391935.1 Burkholderiaceae bacterium
CTCGGCCGTGTTCGCGCCTTGTGGATAGCGGTAATCCTTGGCCCGGGCGTGCATTGCGGCATAGGCTTCGGGGAACAACTTGGCAATCTCGTCGTAGGCATGGCCTTCGAAGGCGCCGTAGCAACGCTCGCGCCATGCGCGGTCGACCACGGGTTGCAGGCCCAATGCCGCGGCCAGCGGCGCCGCGGTCTTGCGTGCGCGCGACAAGTCGCTGCAATGGATCGCATCGAAGCGCTCGCTTTGCAGCACTTGCGCCAGCAATTGAGCCTGGCGCAAGCCGGTTTCATTGAGTTCGATGTCGAGATGGCCTTGCAGGCGGCGCTCGGCATTCCACGCCGTTTCGCCGTGGCGTATCAGTACAAGGTCTATCATCGATCAGGATTTGGTCAATGCAGGGTTCAAGGTATAGCTGCCGGAAAACGAGGCTTGCGCCAGCACGTGGCCTTTGATCGCATCGCGCACCTGGGCGCCGGCAAATTTGCCGGCAACCGGCACGCGTGCGATGTCTAGCGCATACAGCGTGAACACATAGTTGTGCACCAGCGCATCGTTCCAAGGCGGGCAGGGGCCGTCATAGCCGAAATAGTCTCCGCCCATGTCGGCATCGCCGGCGAACCAGCCGGTGTAGTCGTTCAAGCCGTGGCGTGCATCGACCAGCGGACTGCCGGCGATTTGCGGGCCGGCCTTGCCGCGCGCGGTGACGCCGTCGGCAAAGGAACCGGCAGCGATGGCGGAAATATCGGCCGGGATGTCGATCATGACCCAGTGGAAGAAATCGACACGCGGCAAATCGAGCGGCACGATCTTGCCTTCCTGGTTCACGTCGTCGCCGCGCGAAGGCACGTCGCTGTCGCAGCAGATCAGCGTGAGCGACTTGGTGCCGGCCGGCAGCTCGCTCCAGGCCAGGTGCGGATTGCGGTTGGCCGACAGCTTGACGTGGGATTTCGGATCGATCACGCAAAAGGCGAAATCGCCGGGGATCAATTCACCGTCCCTGAAAGAATCGCTCCAGAATTTCATGGCATCTCCTTGCGCTTAGGGTATACGTTAAGAAACTCAGTTGTTCACCTGCAGCCAGAACGTCACGGGGCCGTCATTGGTCAGCGACACCTGCATGTTGGCGCCGAATTGCCCGGTCTCAACCACGGCATGGCGCTCGCGTGCCCGCCGCACGAAGTGATCGAACAGGCGCCGTCCGTCTTCCGGTGCGGCGGCAGGCGTGAACGATGGCCGCGTACCGGACTTGGTGTCGGCCGCCAGGGTAAATTGGGGCACCAGCAAAAGCGCGCCCCGGGTATCGGTCACGCTCAGGTTCATCTTGCCGGCGTCATCGGAAAACACGCGATAGCTCAGCAGTTTAGATAATAGCGCGTCGGCTTCGCGCTCGCTGTCGCCGCGCTCCGCGCATAGCAAGACCATCAAGCCCTTTTCAATCGCGCCGACAGTCGTGCCGTCGACCGAGACGCTCGCATGCGTCACGCGCTGCAGTAGAGCAATCATCAGGACAAGGTCACCCGTGCAAACCTGCGCTTGCCGACTTGCAGCACGAAAGTGCCTGCCTCCACCTTCAAGCCGCGATCACTGACCACGGCGCTATCGATGCGCACACCGCCCTGATCGACCATGCGCAAGCCTTCGGCGGTCGAGGCGCACAAGCCGGTTTGCTTGAGCAATTGGCCGATGCCGAGCGGCGCGCCCGAAACGCTGATTGCCTCGATATCGTCCGGAATGCCGCCTTGCGCCCGGTTATTGAAATCGGCCAAGGCGTCTTCCGCGGCTTGGGAGGAGTGAAAGCGGGTAACAATTTCCTGGCCAAACAGCACCTTGGCATCGCGCGGGTTGCGTCCCTCGTCCACTTCGCGCTTCAGCTTGGCAATCTCTTCGATCGAGCGGAAGGACAAGAGTTCGTAGTAGCGCCACATCATCTCGTCGGAGATGCGCATCAGCTTGCCGAACATCTCATTGGGATGCTCGGTAATGCCGACATAGTTACCCTTGGACTTGGACATCTTTTCCACGCCATCCAAGCCTTCGAGCAAGGGCATGGTCAAGATGCATTGCGGCTCTTGCCCATAGTCTTTTTGCAATTCGCGGCCGACCAGCAAATTGAATTTCTGGTCCGTGCCACCTAACTCGAGGTCGGACTTCAGCGCCACCGAATCGTATCCCTGCATCAGCGGGTAGAGCAATTCATGCACCGAAATGGGCGTGCCGGCCTTGAAGCGCTTGGTGAAGTCGTCGCGTTCCAGGATGCGCGCCACGGTGTACTTGGCCGAAAGTTCGATCATGCCGCGCGCGCCGAGCGGGTCGGACCATTCCGAGTTGTAGCGGATTTCAGTCTTGGACGGGTCGAGCACCAAGCTGGCCTGCGCAAAATAAGTCTTGGCATTGGCTTCGATCTGCTCGCGCGTCAAAGGCGGGCGCGTAGCGTTGCGGCCCGAGGGGTCGCCGATCATCGAGGTGAAATCGCCGATCAGGAAAATGACGGTGTGGCCCAGATCTTGCAACTGACGCATCTTGTTCAAGACGACGGTATGGCCCAGATGCAAGTCGGGCGCAGTCGGATCGAGACCGAGCTTGATGCGCAGCGGTTGGCCAGTTTTTTCCGAGCGTACCAATTTGGCAATGAAATCCGATTCGATGAGCAATTCATCAACCCCGCGCTTGGCGACGGCGAGGGCGTGTTGTACTGCGTCGGAAAGAGGCGGATTCGGATTCATATTAGCAAGAAAAGCAAGTCGAAAAAAGGCGTTTGTCAATACCACGTTCTTGGTATAATTCACGCTTTGTTTCATCCGTGCCACACTTTTGCAACAGTGGGACAGGAAAGCGCGATGGAACCGCGAATTTTAACTGATCGCCGACACGGCGCGGTAATTCGGCGGCATTCAAGCAGTAATAAATAAGTGGGAAGACGCTACATGAGCCGAAACGCCATCATTCAAAATCTCGTCGGCAACATTGCCGGCTCGTCGAAAAAAACCCGTATCATCGCCGCCTCTTCCATCTTCTTCGCCCTGTGCGCTTTCGGCGCCGCCGCAGTCGCCCCCCTGGCACCCGATGCCGCCGATTTACCGGTCAAGCTGATCACCGAGGATCTGACGCTGCCCAATCTCGCCAGCCAGACCGAAGCCGAAGATGCCGCACCGCAAACCTATATCAGCGAAGAAAAAGTCCGCCCCGGCGACACGCTGGCCGCGCTCCTGACGCGCCTCGGTGTCGATGACAACAAGGCCGCCGATTTCATCAAGGGCGACAAAACCGCGCATGAAATCATGCAATTGAAGCCCGGCAAGCTGGTACAGGCGCAAGTCGATGGAGAGGGGCAGCTGAAGTGGCTCTCGGCCATGGTCAGCGACCCGCATGCCGACAACAACCAACTCAAGAACGTCGTGGTCCTGCGCAAGGACGAGGGCTTCAAGTCGGTCGAAGCGCCCGCCACACTGGAACGCCGCCTGGAAATGCATACCGGCGTCATCAAGTCTTCGCTGTTTGCCGCCACCGACGCGGCGCAAATCCCCGATAGCGTCGCCAGCCAGATCGTCGACATGTTCTCGACCGACATCGACTTCGCTTCCGATCTGCAGCGCGGCGACCACTTCGAGGTGGTCTATGAAACCTTCTGGCAAAACGGCGTGTTCGTCCGCGCGGGCCGCGTGCTGGCCGGTTCGTTCTACAATGACGGCTCGACCTATCGCTCGGTCTGGTACGAAGAGCCGGGCGCGACCCAGGGCGGCAGCTATTACAATCTGGAAGGCCAATCGCTAAAGAAGGCCTTCCTCAAATCGCCGATCGCCTTCACGCGTATCTCTTCCGGCTTCTCGATGCGCCTGCACCCGATCCTCGGCGTGTGGAAGCAGCACAAGGGCGTCGATTTCGCCGCCGCCAGCGGCACGCCCATCCATGCGGCCGGCGATGGCGTGGTCGAGTTCCAGGGCCAGCAAAACGGCTATGGCAATGTGGTGGTGCTCAAGCACTGGTCCAACTACTCGACCGCCTACGGCCATATGAGCCGCTTCGCTCCGGGCATCCACAAGGGCAGCCATGTCAGCCAGGGCGACGTGATCGGCTACGTCGGCATGACGGGTTGGGCCACCGGCCCACACCTGCACTATGAATTCCGCATCAACAACGAACCGCGCGACCCGCTTTCCGTCAGCATCCCGAACGCCCAGCCGCTGGCGCCGAACCAGATGCCGCGCTTCAAGATGGTGGCCGACGACATGAAGCACCGCTTCGACCTGCTGATGCCGGCCGCCGTGGCAAACAAGCCGGTGCAATTGGCTGCGCGTTGATCGTATTTCGCTGCAATGAAGGGCGCCCTCGCGGCGCCCTTTTCTTTTTTGCGCGTCCCGGTAAGCCGTGACGGGCGGCTAGCCGGTCAAGCGCAATCGGCGAAATGCACAATTGACTCCGTTTCGCTTTTCTGTGTTAGCATTTGTAGTGCGCCAAGGCGCTGGTGGACACCTCGTAATTCCGCGCGGTGTATTAGGAAAGTTACGTCCTATGACTACCAGTCCCGTTTTGTGGCCCAGCATCGAGTTATTGCATAACGTTGTCCGCACCCTTCGCTATCTCGCGGAGCAGGGTCATTCTCTTCCGCTCGTCCAGTACCGGGCAAAAATCAAACTTCACGGCACCAACTGCGGCATCCAGGTCAAAGCGGATGGGATCGTCGCGCAAAGCCGCACGAAAATCCTGACGCCCGAAGATGACTACAAAGGCTTCGCAAACTGGGCGCATAACCATGCCGGGTATTTCGCCAAGATCCCCAAGGGTTGCGTAGTGTTCGGCGAATGGTGCGGCCCCGGCATCGAAAAGGGTGTGGCGATATCCAAGACGGAAACTAAACGATTCGCCATCTTTGCCGTCAGCACGTCCGCCGACATCGTCTACGATCCCGAGACAATCGAATCGTTGCTTCCGCCGGACCGCCCTGCCGCACTGGATGTGCTGCCGTGGGAACCAGACGCCGGGATCGACATTGACTTTGCCTCGGCCGCAAGCCTCGAAACTGCCGCGCAGGCAATCAATGCGCGCGTTCTCGAGGTGGAGAAGGAAGACCCCTGGGTCAAGCGTAGCTTCGGCCTGTCCGGAACCGGCGAAGGATTGGTGTACTATCCGGTCGCGATCGACGGAGCGGCGGCCAAGCTTGATGCCGATACGCTTCCGACCTGGGTCTTCAAGGCCAAAGGCAGCGAACACCGCACTGTGGCGACGAAGGCTGCGGCCCAAGTCGACGCCAACGTCGTCGCGTCGATTCAAGATTTTGTCGCCCTGATGCTGACCGAGGCAAGGCTCGCGCAGGGCCTGGAAGCTGCCTGCCGCGGCGTGCGCGACCCCAAGCTTACCGGCGCCTTCCTCGCATGGGTGCAGCAAGACGTGCAAAAGGAATCCGTCGCCGATCTGGCCTCGTCGAACCTGATTTGGGCACAAGTCGACAAGGCGGTGCAAAACGCGGCGCGCAATTGGTACAGGGGCGCAACATGAGCCGTCAAAAAGCGATCGCAGCCGTTGCGGACAAGCCGGTGCAATCGTCCGCGCGCTGATCCAATATCGTTTCAAGCAAGGGCGCCATGATGGCGCCCTTTTCTTTTGCACACTACAATCAAATTATTGCAAAACGGGACATCAAACATGAGCGCACAACTTTTCATCGGCCTGATGTCCGGCACCAGCCTCGACGGGGTCGATGGCGTGCTGGCCGAATTCAAGGATGGCAAGCCGCACCTGCTGCAGGCCAGCTATAGCGCCTTCCCACGCGACTTGCGCAGCGAATTGATGGCGCTGCAAAGCCCGGGGGGCGACGAGATACGGCGCGAAGCCCTGGCGGCCAACCTGCTGACCGACGTCTATACCCACTGCGTGGAACAATTGCTGCGCGAAGCCGATGTAGCGCCTGCCGGGGTGCAAGCCATCGGTTGCCATGGCCAGACCGTGCGGCACAACCCG